>CAISVC010000691.1 GCA_903888815.1 uncultured Fibrobacterota bacterium | reverse complement strand
GCTCAAGGTCATGTATGCCATTATCGAACGGCAGAAGGAATTTTTCGAGCTGGGGCAGCCGCATCTGTCGCCGCTGCGGCTGCAGGACATCGCGGACATGATCGGCATGCATATCTCCACCGTGAGCCGCGTCACGAGCAACAAGTATGTGCAGACCGCTCACGGTATCTTTGAACTTAAATATTTTTTCACCGAAGCGGTGGTTAAAGATGCCGGGGGCTCGGATATCTCCTCGGAACGGATCAAAAACCGGATCCGGCAGATGATTGAGACCGAAAGCCAGTCCGATCCTCTCTCGGACCAGAAGATAACTGATATTTTGTCAAGCGAGCAGCTGCCGGTTGCCCGGCGGACAGTCGCAAAATACCGCGAGCAGATGAAAATTCTGCCGGCGAGGTTAAGGCAGAAATATGAGTAAACGTCCGCGGCTTCCTTGCATTCCGGAGTCACCGAAGATTGCCTCGCTTTCTGGGGTCCCCAGGCCTTCCTCCTTCGCCTGTCTTCAGCATGCTACGGAGGACAAGTCGGCCATCCCCTATGTTCGCTCGACAACCTCGGTGACTCCGGAACATGCACCGGGGAATTTAGCCTGTCTGCCGCACCCGCATCGCCGTTTCCCGGACTGGCTCAAAAAACCTCTTTTTTTCAGGAACAGGTATGTTTCGGTCGTCTCCTGCCTGGCCAAAAACAGGCTGCATACGGTCTGTGCCGAGGCCAAGTGCCCTAACAGGGACGAGTGCTTTTCAGCCGGCACCGCGACATTCCTCATCATGGGAACCATCTGCACCCGGCACTGCGGTTTCTGCGGTGTGCAGCATGGCAAACCGTTTCCGCTCGATTCTGAAGAGCCGGCTCAGGTCGCGAATGCCGCTAAAACTTTGAACCTGCGTCATATTGTCATCACTTCGGTGACACGCGATGATCTTCCGGACCACGGAGCAGACCACTTTGCTGAAACAGTGCGCCAATGCAGGAACTGCTCGCCCGAAGCTACCATTGAACTGCTTATTCCTGATTTCCGCGGAAATCAGGATGCTCTTGATACGGTCCTGGCCGCAAGCCCTGATATTCTCAGCCACAATATAGAAACAGTGCCGCGACTTTACCCGGCCGTCAGGCCGCAGGCCGATTACCAGCGTTCACTCGATCTTCTTGCCTATGCTTATAATAAAAAAATCGTGACCAAATCAGGCTTCATGGTCGGCCTTGGCGAGACTGAAAAAGAAGTCGTTGACGTCCTGAAGAGTCTGTACGGTGCGGGCTGCCGTATTGTAACCATAGGCCAGTATCTGCAGCCTTCGAACAGCCAGGTAACGGTGCAGCATTATTTTCCGCCGGAACAATTTGAACGGTACGAAAAAACAGGCAGATTAATGGGTTTCAAGCATGTTTTTGCAGGGCCGTTTGTGAGGAGCTCCTACCGGGCTCATGAGGCATTTCACAGGTGAAAATAAAGAGCACGCGACGCAAACAAGGCATCTTTTAGCCGAAAGGTAAGGGAATATCGTATTTTCTCACCATATATATCGTTAGTTCCAGTAACCGCCACCGGAAAAGGAGAGACGTGCCATGGAGATACGGATCACTTCACGGCATAACAAGGCTTCGCAATCGCTGCAGGACACCATTACCGCCGAGCTTGATAAATTGGAAAGATTTTCGGAAAAAATCACTTCATGCCATGTCATTCTCGACACCGAACATCTGGATCAGACGGTGGAAATCAGCATGCATGTCTTCGGCCACCAGGTCGTGGCCACGGCAAAAGAAGAAAATATCGGTAAAGCGTTCGACAGCGCGCTTGAGAAAGTCGAACGTCAGCTTATAAAAATCAATCAGAAGATAAAGGATCACAAACATTCCTGAATCTGGTGGTGTCCGCGACTCCGGTGAACGGGTGCGTGAAAGGACCGTACGGTGAAAAAAACCAATATTGATCTCATGGTCGGGGCAACAATTCTTATTGCTCTCTTTATCCTCATTGCAGGCGTACTCTGGCTCAAAGAAGCGCTCGTCACCCGGAAACACGTTTCGTATACGGTCCTGTTTTCCAATGTCGGTACCCTGCAGATCGGTGACCCGGTGATGGTGAACGGGGTTACCAAAGGAAGAGTAGCCGCCCTCTATCTGCGGAATGACAGGGTCGCAACCATCGTTAATCTCGAAAAGAACATCCCCCTGACCGATTCCTGCCGGGTCGTGGTGCAGAATATCGGCCTCATGGGAGAGCGGGGCGTCGGCATCCAGCTGGCCCCGGGAGGCGTTGCCATTAAACCGACCGGAAAAAAGGATACCACCTTTATTCAGGGCTACTTCGATACCGGTATTGCGGAAGCGATGGGTATGATGGGGACAG
>CAISVC010000690.1 GCA_903888815.1 uncultured Fibrobacterota bacterium | reverse complement strand
TTATAGCCTGTAACCTCTGCGCCGGTCAAGGTATTACTGGTTATAAATTTCCAGGATTGGCTGCTCAAGTCAACCTTTGTCCTGTTTGTTGTCGGCGGAGTATACGTTGCAGCATACACAGAAAGAACCGGCAGTATCCATGTCCATGGCAATGTTACGATAGCGCAATACAGTAACATTTTTTTCATAAGAACCTATTGTCATCCTTCTTATTCATGACCGCGGTTCTTGTCGTGGCCATGGCCGCCGAGGTCGTTTTTTCCCTGGTTGTCATGTTTCTCGCGGTCGATGTTTTTGTCCCGATCATTATTTTTTTCATGACCATAGTCAGCAGGGGTGTTTTTTCCCCGGTCGACAGGTTTCTCGCGGTCGATGTTTTTGTCCCGATCATCGAATTTTTCATGCCGCTTTTCACGTTCCATCTTCTCATGACGAAAACGTCTTTCGTAATACCGAGGATAGGTCCGGTGCATGTAATCATGAAACCGGACATTGTAATAGGGACCGCGGCGATAGCTGATGTAGGTCACCATACGGTCTTCGTGCCAAGGTCCGTAGTACCAATCGCGGGTTTTCCGGTCATACCACATGTTCCGGCAGTGCAGTACCCGACCGCCTGTCGGGAGAATGACCCAGAACCCGACACAAGTATTATTGATGACGAACAAATCTTCACGAAACATGTCGTCATCATCGCACGTTGCGACATAGCCCTCCGGCGCTTGAGCGGGTCTATTAACGTTTATGTTTACCGATAGACCTACCTGTGCATTGCTTGCTGAAGAAACTGCAAAGACAATTGCCAGTGCGACGATTAACCTGCGCATAAGGCCGTCCTTTCGGTGAAATGTATTGACTATCGGGGAACGATAGTCCTCAGATCAGATGAGAAACAGTAGTAAAAATACATTAAATGCGGCGAGCATTTTTTGGAAAGAATATTGATAATTTAAACGAACAGGAGTATATTACTCATACCAGAATCATCCCTTAACTTGAACCTTTTGAAGACATACAATAAAGTTTCAACAAAGCGAGGAGATGGGTTATGAAAAATATCCTGATGAGCTTGTGTGCGATTATTGTATTCGTATTGGCAAACAACACTGCCGGGGCAGCGCCGGCGACTGACGACCTCATCAAGATGGCGCGGTCAGGGGTCGATGAAGAGGTGCTTTCGGCCTATATCGAATCATCACCCGACACGTTTGATTTAAGCGCGGACGATATTATTACGCTCAAGGACCTCGGCGTTCCGTCAAAGATCATCAGCGAAGCTTTGCGGCATGGTCATGCAAATGAATCCGATTCTGCGGCCGCAATTGCAGCCAGGGAAACAATACAAGCGGCATCCAATGACACCGGTACGGCGTCTCCGGCGGTGTTGACGGCCGCGGCGGTCGCCCCTCCGCCGGGTGGCCAGAACATCTCTTTTTTTTATGAATCGCTTTATCCGTACGGTAACTGGCTTGACATCGACGGCGAATGGTGCTGGCAACCCAACGCAACGGTCATAAGTCCCGATTGGGCCCCGTACTGCCGCCATGGCCACTGGGTGGATTCCGATTGGGGCTGGTGCTGGAACTCCGATTATTCCTGGGGCTGGGCGCCGTTCCACTACGGACGCTGGTTCCATCACCGCACGCACGGATGGTGCTGGGTACCGGACAACGAGTGGGGACCGGCGTGGGTGGCATGGCGCAGGGGGGATGACTACTGTGGATGGGCTCCCCTGCCGCCGCGTACCCGTTATGTCAACCACGAAGGATTTTATTTCGGGAGTAACCGTATCGGTGATGATTTTGAGTTCAATTTAACGGTACACGATTATTTTTTCGTGCCGACCAGAAATTTCTGTGACCTCCACCCGTGGATGCACATGGTGCCTTCGATCCGGAGGGAGGAAGTGTACCATAGAACCGATTT
>CAISVC010000689.1 GCA_903888815.1 uncultured Fibrobacterota bacterium | reverse complement strand
GTGTTAATGCCAACTCCATTTTGAGCTCTTATCAGGAACTGGTTGGTTGCTGTAGATGCGAAAGTAACACCTTGCGAATCAGACCAGACAAAAGTTCCCGTATTTGCCGATTTCGCCATGTCTCCCAGAGCAAATGCGAAATCCGCCCCTGTTGTATTTTGATTGCCTATAGCGTACGAAACACTTCCAGACACAGTATTATTTTGACCGGCTGCAATGTCGCCGCGGCCGTTTACCGTATTCGATAGGCCCATTGCCATGGAATATGTGTTGCTTACGGTATTGCTGTCGCCGAGCGCAATGGCATACGTTGCATTGGCCGAATTGTTATTGCCGACCAAGAGAGAACCCTGGCCTGCACTATTATTCCCTACTCCGATCACCGCGCCGCTTGCAACGGAAGTATTGTTGTTGCCCACCATGAGTGCTCCAGCGCCGATCGTCAAACTTCCGGTCATCGTGTCGCCGGTTTTGAGAACGTAATTACCTGAAGCTCCGCCCGTGGCTGCAGTGGTCTGGATGGAGCCGTCGGGGAATTTGATGCCAAAATAGCCAACACCGTCAGCCACTTCCAAAGTACCATTTACTACTACCGCTGATCCTCCCCCACCTCCAGCGGTGAATATGGCAGCGTTACTGCCTTTGACAAGCGTAGCAGTGCCGCCGCTGCTATTGAAATAGCCCGCGCCCTGATCTGATCCAAGAGTGACGTAATAGTTATCTGTACCATCATAGACCTTCAATGCGCTGTGGCTTGGGGGTCCCTGTCCATAATCGAAATTAGCAATGCTCACTTCATCGTCAAAACCATTAAAGGTATCCGCGAATCTGCCTCCGCTTGTCTGGGCACTATGGTTATTTACCCCGAAATTGTCCCCTAATGCGCCGAACACCGTCCCGCTACTTCCGCCATTGTTGTTCCCTCCGTATACGGCCGCCGCACCGCTGAACGAATCCGGGTCCCTGAATGAATATATCATTCGACCGTAGTAAGAGAGATCGTTTGAGTATACGTCCAGCGCGGCGGCAGGTTCGTTCGTACCGATGCCGACATTTCCGCCAAAAGAAGCTCCGGCAGAATTCGTCAGCGTCCCCGTCATCGTGTCGCCTGCCTTGAGGACATAGTCATTGCTGAATGCGCCTGAAGTTGCCGCGGTCGTCTGTACGGAGCCGTCAGAGAACTTTATACCTCCGTTGTTTTGTATTTCAATGGTCCCGTCCATTCTAAGAACAGGAGAAATATAACTTGGATTTCCTGTCGCATAGAGGGCCCACGAGTTGCCATAACCCGGCGAATAACAAAGATTTACCGTACTAACGTCGTCGGAAAAACCACCGGCATATTCCGTACGATGATTGCCCGGCCCAATGTATATCAGGTTTGCACTATTATAACCGCTGGCACCTGTAAATGCGCCACCGGTATAAGAATAACTTGAAGGTATATTCGGACCTTCCACATCGATCGCTTTATAATTCAGACTGGGTTCAGCGAACGCATTAAAGGAAGGGATATAAAGCGCACTTTGAAGACCTAGAACATGGGTGATCGTGACCTGCCCACCCACCTCAAGGGTCGCTGATGGCTCTGTTGTTCCGATGCCTACCATCCCCGAGACGACCACATTGGCTGTATTAGTTAGTGTTCCCGTCATCGTGTCG
>CAISVC010000688.1 GCA_903888815.1 uncultured Fibrobacterota bacterium | reverse complement strand
GCGGCTTCCCATGGACGTGCTTGTCTTGTCAAGCACCGATACAAGCGTGCCTTCGACTTCGTCCGTATGCAGGGGCCGCAGGAGCTCAAGGTTTCGTATGGTCGAAGGATCAAGTTCCGCATACTCTGAAAGCGACCGGAGCGTGATGGTTGAAATGTGGCGCAGATCGTTCTTTTTCTGCTCTTTCAGGTACAGGAGCAGACCTCCGGCCGCGCAGACGCTGAGCCGGAAACCTTCAAGGCCCCACCCGTCGAGCGAGGCAACCTGGAAATGGTCTTTAAGCGCGGCAGCGGCGGTATCGTAGGAGAACTTCCATGCGTCGTACGTTGAAACCATTGCCTGCCGGTACTGGTCTGAGAATGTTTTTTTTAAATATTCTTCTTCTCCTTCTGATATTAAAATTTCACTCGGGCTCACGCGCACGATCTCATGGCCGATCCCGTCCTCGTCTGTCTCCTCGACCTCAAACTGCCCGGTGGAGAGATCAGAGACCGCAACGCCGACGCGTCCTTCCCTGCGGCAGAGGGCCATGATGAAGTTGTTGGCCTTCTCCTCGATAATGCTTCCTTCGGTGGCGGTGCCGGCCGTTATAATCTCCACAATGTCGCGTTTGACAATTCCTTTTGCGGCTTTCGGGTCCTCGGTCTGTTCGCAGACCGCGATTTTATAGCCTGCCCTGACAAGGCGGTGGGCATAGCGGTCGAGCGCGTGAAAGGGAAATCCGGCGAGCGGCGTATTTTCAGCCCCGCCGTGGTTCCTGCTGGTGAGTGTCAGACCCAGGACTTTCGCGGCGGTTTTTGCATCATCGTTGAACATCTCATAGAAATCTCCCATGCGGTAAAGAAGAATAGCCTCAGGATTGCGCGCCTTGATCTCGGCATACTGGCGCATGAGGGGGGTGATTTCGGTTTTTACCTGATCGGTTTCAGGGATAGCAGTCATGGAATATATTTTCGATTTAGCGCCGCAACGAAATTTTTTCAGGTTGAAAAATCACATCTTCACCTCAAAAACCGCATCATCCCCGCTATCATTTCCCGAGGATATTTCCTTTTTCTGATCAATATTCTGGTTAGACACGCCATGATCTGTCATGCTGTCAGCGGTTGGTTTGCTTTCGGCCGTTGTTGGCAGTTCAACCGCTTCCTCCTGCGGTTCTTCCGGTGCAGGAACTTCAATGGCCGCCTCATCGTTCGCTTCCCGTTTCGCCTGTTCCTGTGTGCTCTTCAGTTCGTCAAGCTGCATGTTCTCCATTTTCTGCCGCACCAGCGCTTCAAACTCCTCTATGTTGGGAAGGTCGTTGATTTTATTAAGGCCGAAATATTTGAGAAACTCCTGCGTCGTGCCGTACAGCAGCGGTCTGCCGGGCTTTTCGCTGCGGCCGGTGATGGTGATGAGCCGCTTTTCAAGGAGCGTTTTCATGGCGCCGTCCGAAATCACCCCCCTGATCGCCTCGATTTCCGCTTTGGAGAGCGGCTGTCGGTAGGCAATAATCGAGAGGCATTCCAGCGCCTGGATCGAGAGCCGCTTGGCGGCTTTCTCCTGAAAAATCTGCCTGACCCACGGATGGTAATAGGCGATGGTCTTGAACTGGTAGCCGCCGCCGATCTCCACGATCTCAAAGGGGTGCCGCTCTTTCTGAAGCTGCCGGTTGATCTTCTCCACCAGGCCCTTAATTTCCCTGGCATCCGGGTTGCCGGGAAGAATTGTCTTCAGGCACGCGGTGGTGACGAGCTCATCCGAGGCAAAAAGCAATGCTTCAAGGATCCGAAGCGCGTCGACGGCCGCATTGTTCGGTTGTTCGAGCTCCTCCATGGCCATGGAGGATGGATCTTCGCCGGCGAGGGTATTGGCTGGTTGTTCTACGGGATTGTTTTCACTATCGCTCATAACCGCTCCAAGAAAGTAAATGTTGCTTTAATTGTTTCTGCTGTTCGTTTTCCATAACCCCCGGGTGGGGGCGTGTAATGATCTTATTTTTAACTCACCTCTCCTTTCGGGTTTCCCCCTAAAGGCCTTATTAGGAATAACTGCGTTATTCATAAGAACGGCTCTCTTTTCAAGAGAGGGGATCAGGGGGTGAGTTGGTTTCCGGTGAAACCGCCGGCGGCTGTGTCGCTCCGGACTGCGGCGATCGCCGCTCGACAACAATGGGGCCGAACCGCTCTTCCTGGCGGAAAACGATCTCCTGCATCTTGACAAGTTCTAAGATGGCCATGAATGTGACCACAATAACGATTTTTCGCAGGTCGTCGGCGAACAAATCCTCAAAGCGCACCTCACTGCGGTCTGTGAGTATTGACAGCACGTGTTCAATCCGGTCGTCGATCTTTACGTTATCCGCCTGGACAATCTGGCGGCCATCCTCCTCGCTTTTTGCCCGCTCCAGAACCCGTTTAAATGCTGACAAAAGGTCGAAAATGGACAGCGCGCCCAGATCAACACCGCCACCTTCTTCAGGATTCGCTAGAATCGTTTCCGGGGCGCCCCGTTTGAAGAGGCTTTTCTGTTCAGCCTCGAAGTTCTTAAGTGCACCGGCCGCCTGTTTAAATTTCTGGTATTCGAGAAGCTGCCTGATCAGTTCTTCTCTGTTATAAATTCCCTCCTCAGGCTGGACCAGTCCATCGCCGGTCTCGGGGGGCGGCAGCAGCTCGCGCGCCTTGAGATAGGTAAGTGTGGCCGCCATGTGCAGATAATCGGCGGCAATGTCGATATTCAGTTCGCGCATAAGATCGAGGTACTCAAGGTACTGTGTCGTGATCTGCGCCACCGGCAGGTCGATGATGCTTATTTCGGCTTTTGTGACAAGATAGAGCAGAAGATCCAGCGGCCCTTCGAACATGGCAAGCTTGACTTCGTATTCCCGGTTTTTTATCGGCATGCTATAGCCTCGATTTCAATAAACGCTCCGCGCGGAAGAGCCGCGACCTCTACCACGCTCCGCGCCGGTAAAGCGCCGCCAAGTTCCTCTTCGTAAATCTTGTTGAAAGCGCTGAGGTCGGCCATGGAACGTAAAAACACCGTTGTTTTTACCAGTGCGCCGGGTGCAAGCCCGGCTGCGGCAAGCACCGCTTTCAGATTGCGCATCGCCTGGTGCGCCTGTTCTTCTATGGTGGAACCTTTAATGGTGCCGGAATCCGGATCGAGCGGAATCTGCCCGGAAAAAAACACAAATCCCTGCGCCTCGACAGCCTGGCTGTACGGTCCGGCGGGCTGCGGCGCGTTTGAAGTATTAATGGCCTTGTGGGGCATTGGGTTGCAACCTTATTCCACGGTAACCGATTTTGCGAGGTTGCGCGGCTGGTCGATCGCGCAGCCGCGGAGCGCGGCGATGTGGTAGGCCAGAAGCTGCAGCGGAATCACCGATAATAACGGGGAGAGCATTTCAATTGTTTCCGGTATGTAAATTATATGCCGCGCATGCTTTGCTATGTACCGGTCCCCTTCGGTGGCAATGGCGATCACGCTACCGCCCCGCGCTTTTATCTCCTGAATATTGGAAAGCACTTTTTCATAGACGCTGTCGCGCAGGGCGATTACCACCGACGGCATGTCCTTGTCAATGAGCGCAATAGGGCCGTGCTTCATCTCCGCTGCCGGGTATCCTTCGGCATGAACATAGGAGATTTCCTTAAGCTTGAGTGCTCCTTCGAGCGCCACCGGGAAGTTGTATGATCGCCCCAGATAAAGAAAATTATTATGTTTGTAATAGATTTCAGCGATTTTTCTGATCGCATCGTTCTGTTTCAGAATCTTCCCTACCTGTTTCGGAATCTCCTCGAGCGCTTTAGCAATAATGATGCCGTCTGAGTGCGAGATGCGGCGCATGCGGCCCAGGAGCAGGGTGAGGAGCGAAAGCACGGTGAGCTGCGAGGTGAAGGCCTTTGTTGAGGCGACACCAATCTCGGGTCCTGCGTGCAGATACACGCCCCCGTGCGTTTCGCGTGCGATGGTTGACCCTACCACGTTACAGATGCCGAGCACGGTGGCGCCGCGGTTGGCGGCTTCACGCAGCGCGGCGAGCGTATCGGCGGTCTCTCCAGATTGACTTATTACAAATACGACCGAATGAGGATCAATGATCGGGTTCCGGTATCTGAACTCCGAGGCGTACTCCACTTCGACCGGAATGCCCGCATTCTCCTCGATTATGTATTCACCCACAAGCGCCGCATGCCAGCTCGTACCGCAGGCGATAAGGATCAGTCTGCGTATGGAGCGGAGCTCCGGCAGCACCAGGTTGAGCCCGTCAAGCCGGGCCGCCCCCTCGTCAACAAGAAGCCTTCCCCGCATGGCGTTTCGTATTGTTTCGGGCTGTTCGTAAATTTCCTTGAGCATGAAGTGCGAAAAACCGCCTTTTGCCAGCGCTTCTGCGTCCCACTTGAGATGGTGGATTTCGGGACTCACACTGCGGTTGTCAAGAGTCAGGGTATGATACAATCCGTCCTTCCTGAGTGCAATGAGGTTTCCGTCCTTGAGGTAAATGACTTTTTTGGTATGGTGGACGATAGCCGACGCGTCGCTGGCGAGGAACAGCTCGCGTTCCCCGATGCCGACAACGAGCGGCGAGCCCTTGCGGGCGCCTATCAAACAATCGGGGTCATCGAAAGCGACCACCGCGATGCCGAAAGTTCCTTCAATGTCAAGAAGTGCCTGCCGCACCGCCGCGGTAAGGTCGCCGTTTGTATAGTATTTGCCGATGAGCTGGGAGAGCACCTCGGTGTCGGTCTCTGACCTGAAACGAATCCCCTCCTTTTTAAGCTTTTCTTTCAGCACCGCAAAGTTTTCGATGATGCCGTTGTGCACCACGGCGATGCGATTGGCCTGATCAGTATGCGGATGGGCATTGACCTTCGACGGTGCGCCATGCGTTGCCCATCGTGTATGCGCAATGCCCGTAAAGCCGGAGAGGGGGCGTTTCTTCACTATCTCCCTGAGATGCGATACGTTTCCCCTGTCTTTGATAATCTGT
>CAISVC010000687.1 GCA_903888815.1 uncultured Fibrobacterota bacterium | reverse complement strand
TGCTGCCACTCACTGCAAGAGACTGGACAGTACTACTCGTGAGGCCGGAATTGACCGCAGTCCATCTTGTACCGTTATTGGTGGAAAGGAAAACACCGCCACCATAAGTACCGGCAATGATAGTGCTGCCGCTCACCACAAGTGCGCGAATGTTCCCACCTCCCGGCCCATTTGTCTGTACCCATTGAGCACTTGCCGTATGCGAAGATAAAACCAGCAACCCTATACCAAGAATAAGCTGTACCCGCAGCTTTTTCATAATCACTTCCTTTTTAACAAATAGCTTCATATCACCACATGTTAATAATATAATGCAGATTCAGCGGAAAGCACTGTTTTTTTTGTGGATTGTAAAAGCAGCGTGGATTTTCAGGCTTCGATGCTGTTTGCAGATTTTAATTTTCCTTCAGCTGCTTGCTGCAGGATAATTCATTGTGATATATTCTATACAGATGACGCTGATAGCATTCAGGGGAGGCATGATGAACCGGACCGTTATTCTAAGCATTGCGGCAGTGCTGGCGGCACTCTGCGGCTGCGAAAAATTCGAAGACCTGCTGCGGGAACCGGACATTACCCCGGTCAGAAATGTGCTGAAAGCCGCCATGCCGCTCGGCTATGCCGCCAACCTCACCTTCGCGGCGCTGCAGGGCGCTTCTCTGCCCAATGTCACTATTGTCAGAAGCGGCTCCGACACCTCCACCGGCTGTTTTCTGGTGAACATCATCGTTGACAGTACCTTCCCGCTGCCGGGCGACATGCAGGCCACCGGCATCATAACCACGGCCGGCATTATCGTCGATAACCGCACCGCCATCATGACCGCGCTGTTTTCACAGATGAATGTGCAGCGGGGAAGCTTCATCCTGCGTGATATTTCCACGTTCCCCGTGGTCGCGGACACGGATATCATCAGCGGCAAAAGGGAACTGGATGTCGTGTATTTTGACGTGGATGTCAATGCAGGTTCCGATACCCTGGTGAATATCGGGATTTCACAGGGCCAGATAAACGCGGAATTGACAAAATACCAGACCATGAAATCATTTGACAGCGGGGTGACCGTTGGAGAAAACGCATGGATAATACGGGTCGACGATAATAACAGCCTTGCCAATGTCTCGGATGACAAATATGTGATCTATGGCGCCGGGCAATACGTTGAGGCGAGCAATTCGAAGGCAGAATTAGTCCAGCTGACCATGATTGGCGCTTCAATGTCGCCGCGCTGCAAATATAACCCTACCCAGGGGTATGCGTTCTGGCAGAATATGGGGGCCGGCTCACAGCCCAGCGATCTGGACATAGGCCATGTTTTCCTCACATTTCACAGTGCCTGCGACGGCAACGCGAAAGTGACAATCGCGACCGGGGTCTATGTAAAATCAATCGGCAGGGATATCGCGCTGGGGCTGACTCAATAGCATCCCGCTGTTTCCGGGTACCGTACTTCAATGCGCAACAGAAAACAATCTGTTTCATCGTGCATGCATTGGCTGACCATTCATCATCCGGTCATTGATGTTACGCTGTCCTGCCGGCTCCGCACCGGTAAAATGGTGATTACTGCCGTGGAATTCGGAAGCAAGAGGTCAAAGACCACACAAAAGGACGTTCATTCCGGTTGTGTAAAATACGGCAGAATGATACGGGGATTCCTTAACGGCTCAATACGGGATTTATCGTCCCTGCCCGTCGATCTTTCCGGCTTCCCGGCGTTTTCGAAAAAAGTCCTGAGGGCCGCCCGATCCATACCCTGGGGAATAACCATATCATACGCCCGGCTTGCCGCAATGGCGGGCAGGCCCAAAGCCATACGCGCCGCGGCGTCGGTCATGCGGAACAACCCGTTCCCGCTCGTCATTCCGTGCCACCGGGTGATACGGAGCGACGGCTCCGTCGGAGGGTTTATGGGGAAGTTAAAAGGGAAAGAAGTCAGGCTTAAATACCGCATATTAAAAAAAGAGATGCGATAATGATGTCTTTTTTCGCGTCAGCTCGGACGGAAGGTGCCTACCGTAATGGAATTAGGTAGGCAGTCTTTGTTTATGAAGGTGCAAAGCACCGCGCATAAGCAGAGACTGACCAGAGGGAAACCTGGAGGAGGAGCGGCCGCCGCCTTAAAAGGCGGGGGAGACGCCCGACAAAATTATTAATTATAGTTTTTATTTTTAAATGCATTTTAGTATCTTCCATACGTTCTAAAACACCGG
>CAISVC010000686.1 GCA_903888815.1 uncultured Fibrobacterota bacterium | reverse complement strand
GCCCGTGACCTGAGGCAGGATACCATTCCACTTTTCTATCGCTTTCAGGTTCGCCTCGATTTTCCTGAGCTCGATAAGGTCCCTTGAAATGTTCGCGCGCTGAAGCCGGAGCGCTTCCGCTTCGGCCTGAGCGGCGGTGATTTTCTGTTGCGCTTCGACTTTTATCCGGTCAAGGTCCCTTTTCGCCTTAAGCGCCAACTGTTCCGCCGTCTGCTTTGATTCAATCGCTTCCGTAAATATCCGTGAAAAGCTGAAGGCCACGATGGAAAACGCGTCAACGGTAATATTGTTGCCCTTGAGTCTTTCCGTCAACTCCCGTTTCATCTCTTCGCTGACAAGCGGTCTTTTCGTAATAAGCTCTTCGGCGGAGTATCTCGCGGTCACGGCCTTGACCACCTCGAGAATGGCCGGATCGATAATACGTTCCTTGAACTCGATGCCGATGCTTTGATAGACCACATTCGCCTTGTCGGCCAGCACATGGTAGTTGAGTGCCAGCGTCGAGGTTACATCCTGGAGGTCCGCGGAAGCGGCGACGGTTTCGGTGGTGGCTTTTTGTATCTGGACGTTTACAAGAGCAACATTCTGCATTACAGGGACAATGAAATGAAGTCCTTCGTCCAGCACGTTTTTCTGGACCGCGCCGAAGTTGAGCACTACCCCCCGCTGGCCAGCTCCAACCTGAACCCAGGGATGAAAGATGATAAGTAAGACTACTGCAACCGCGGCAATGATTACCACGCGTGGTATTTTTTTAATCGAACGCGTTACTTCTCTGAGATCTTCATCGATCATGGTGTCGGATCCTTTCCTTTGAATTGTTTTTGCTGATAGTCAATTGCTTTTCCGCAGGCGGGCTGGCCGTATAAAGAACCTCCGTGATCCAGTGAATCAATCTCACTGCTTCCTGTTGACCAAAATAGCTGTTCAAACGACGTAAAACAAGAAAATTGGCATGACGATTCCCCGGCGTTGTCCGCGAGCTTCGAGGAAGGGTGGAATTCAAATGCAGACGCTGCCGAAGAACCCGAAGTCGAGAGCGCGTTGTGCTCGATGGTTTCAAGTACCGGCGATACGCCTTTAATAAATTCCGACGATTTGATTCTATAAACAATATTTTATTAAAATTGTTTTTATTCACGTGACCAGAAGGTCTATGTCGCTTTTTTCGGTCTGCTCATTCCGTGCATACGATCCAAACAGGGCGATCTTCTCGACAAAAAACTGTTCTTCGAGCGTTTCCCTGTTCAATTTGATGAACTTGAGTATTTTTTCTTTTTTCAACATGATAACACCTCGTGATGAATATAATTTACATCAACGACCTGTGGGATATGCACTATGATTTGCGGTTGGCGCCTCCTTGGCAGGAGACTTGATTATTAGAATCTTTGTAGGTACCAGCCTCCTTGTCTGCCGATTGGCCATTCTAAGTACAATACGTGCAGAAATAATACTATTATTTCTTTACACGCCTTTAGGCAATTGTCCCTCTAAGGCCTAAGGGCAGGCTTGATTAGCGTAGCTTTTTTTAGTACATGCCTATAGGCATGTTTGACTATTTTAATTTTTGTAGGTACCAACCAGTGGGAGATTTGACTATGTTAGCCTTTAATCGCACCAAATTATTGTAGCTTTGT
>CAISVC010000685.1 GCA_903888815.1 uncultured Fibrobacterota bacterium | reverse complement strand
CCAGAACAGGATGTCCGCACCGGCGTCCGCCGCCGCATCGATCCAGAACAGCATGAGGTCACGGAAAGGACGGCTGTGAAGGCATGCGATGGGGGCGTGTGAGCCGTCGTTCATCCTCTGGCATTGGTCTGGATATTCAGCTACAAATCGGGAGAGAGGCTCGATTCCGCCGAATACCTTCCCGAGGCCCCACGGATTGAGGTAAACCTCCAATCCCAGGTCGTGCGAGATCTTTACGATTTCCCGCATGACGAGCGAATGGAAATGAAAATCGAATTCGCTGTAGGCGTGTATGACAAAATCGCAGCCGTGGGATACGATATCCTCGAGATCTTCCCGTACATGCCGCGGATTGCGGGTCTCAAGGTAGGCAACGCCGGTCTTTATCATCGCTTTCTCCTCCCTCTACAAAGGTGCAATTAAAAAAGTTCCTCCCTATCACCCCCCCCGAGAGCAAAGTGCGTCGGAGGGATTGAGCTTTTATTGGGTATCATTGCACCTTCGGATTACGTCTGGTTTTCGTGCGGTTTTTTTATCACGTCCGGCAGCGAATACTGGCGAAAGGCCAGAAAACCCGCGAGGGCGACCGCACCGACCAGAGGCCCCACGATGCGGATGCCCAGAGGGTTGTCTGCGCTGTAGCCGAATTTATCCAGGATTATACCGACCAGGATTGCCGCAACCGCCCACGCCGATTTTTCAATGAAACCGAAACCCCCGTAGTACATCGCCTCGCGGCGCTTTTTCGTGAGTTGCTCATCGTAATCGGTGATATCGCCCACGATGGCATTCGGAAACACGTAGAGCCCCGAGATAGGAATCGCCACAATGCAGAAATAGAGCAGTGACTGGAGGAATGGGCTGATGAACGGGATGAATCCGATGAAGAAAAATACGGGAAAGAGCAGGGCAATGAGGAGCAGGGTAAGGAGCTGTCCTTTCCTCTTCCCGATTTTATTTCCCACCCATAACCATAAGGGGAGGGCTGCCATCATGACCACCACGAAGCTCCCTTGGAAGATGGCGACCTGGGCTTCGGGACGGCCGAGGATTACCTTGACAAAATACGGGATGACGATCATGAACATCTGGAAACCCACCTGAAAGGCGAAGATGGCGGCCGCGAAGGCGAGGAACTCCCTGTTTTTCAGGGTTTCCTTGACCGCACCGACGATGGAAAGGTGGGTCATCAGGTCTTCGGCGCTCCTTTGCCGCTCCCTCACGCCCTTCAGGGCCAGCCAGAATGACGCCCATCCGATGACACCGAGGATCGCTCCCATGGGAATATACCCCAGGGATTGGATGATCGGCCCGGTCAGACCAGCGCCCAGGAGGGCGCCGATGCTTCCGAATACCGCCATTCCCGTTGAAATCATGAGCCTGTCTTTCGAAGACGAGGCGATATCGGGGATTACGGATCGATACGGAACGCCCGTTATCGTCAGGGCCGTGAAATATCCGTTTATGATGATGAAGAGCCAGACCACGTTAACAAAGCTTGCATGATCAACGGGCGGTATCCAGATGAGGAAAAAGGTAAGGGCCACCAGCGGTGCGCCCCAGAAGATGAAGGGTCTCCTGCGGCCGGAATGAAACGTCGCGTTATCGCTCCAGTATCCCACGAGCGGATCCGAGATTACGTCAAAGACCCTGCCTATGCCCATGATGGCGCCGGCGAGGCCCACCGGGATCAGGGTCCTGCCCGTTCCTTCAGGCGGCGCGAAGAAGTAAATAACCCACGTAACCACCGTCAGATTGACGATATTCTGTCCAAGGCATCCCTGGCAATACAACAGTTTTTTCGCAAATGAGAGCTCAGCGCCGGTCTTTGGCGTTTTCATCATGAACTCCTCCTCCGAGCGGATAGGTGCCGAATTGCTTGATCGCCCTGAGCATGGCATGCATGTTTTCATCAGGCATG
>CAISVC010000684.1 GCA_903888815.1 uncultured Fibrobacterota bacterium | reverse complement strand
GCTGTGAATAAGAGAAAGACGCAGCGTATTGGCATTCGGCTTATCCCATCCATTTTTATAATCGCTCAGAATCGAAACGCCGAAGCTATTATTGGTTTGCGTGATGTCCGCCCATTGTTGCGCAGGCACTTCATAACGACCTGAATCAGTTAATGACCAGTTCGGTCGTTGAATGGTACCGAGACCGAGATCGTAGGTGGCCATTGTATTGGTTGCCGCGAGCGGAAATGCCGCCTTAAGCAGCGTGGATCCTGTTTCCCAGTCGGGAATTCTGGTTTCAACTTCCACGGGTGCCGTGGAATCGGCGGTCAGTCGCACGTATTGGTAAACATCCGAAGGACTTTCATCGCTCCGCTTTATTTCGAGCGTAACGCGAGCCGGGCCGTTTTCCACGATACGCTTGACCGGTGCGCTCCAATTCACCGGTATGGGCGTGGAGCGAAGATCGGAAAAAAGAATTTCCCACGCGGGAAAAACCGACGAGGTGTTGTTGATTTCCTGGATCTGCGACGGCGATGCAAGGAGGTTCTGTTTGAGCATCTTGTCGTAAACCTGGGAGATAGTGCCATTATTGTCGATTTTCACCGTATAGCGGCTGTTCGTTAGCGAGTCGTTCGATACCGTCAATGTCGATGTACCTTGAGCAGCGGCTTTTCTGATCTCATAAACCGCATAGCCGAGCGAGGGGACGCTTGCGAGGAAAATGGCCGTGTCTTTTGCGGCATTAAGCTGCGCAGGTATTTGATTCCCGGACGGATCGAACACGGCGATGGCGGTTGCCGGCCCGCCGCTGAAAGTGATATTGCAAGAGACAACATCCCGGCGATCGAATGACAATGGGTTAAACACAACGATGGGAATACCGCTTGAAACAGCGGTGTTAAGTTTCGCGGCGACCGCGGAATTGGCAGAGGTCAAAACCGTAGAAAATTCGGCGATCGAAGAGTCCATATCGCTCAAGGTTCTCGGATAACATTCGGGAATGCTGGTGCCGGTGATGCCGTCATGTTCCGTATGCTTGAGAAGGCGAATCCACGCATTCTTTAAAATATCACGGGGATAAGCGCTCTGGCTTGCCCATTCGGCGATGACCGCGGCGCGTTCGGCGACCAGTCCCATTTTCTCGCATATGCGATACCGCTGTTTGATGTCGGCGTGTGCGGTATACGTGCCGGTGCCATGGCAATGCATGATGAGCTCGCCCTGATACGCCGGCAGCTTCTCCTTGAGAGAATCCGGCAATCTCGCCAGATCCTTATAGAGCGAATCTGATGAGGCGCTTATGACCTTGATGTCCTGCGTTGCATTCTGATTCATACGGTCGATGAGGCTTGCCACCGTGGCTGCGTTGTTCGCCCCTCCTCTGTCGCCGACGCCGAAATAGTTGTAGGTCGCCCAGACTCCCGATATCGTTTTGAGCGTGTCGCCGTTTTCAGCCTGCGTCTGCCACTGCGGTTCGCTGTACGGGCCGGGCTTCAGCGCGGCAAAGATGGAGCTGCTGTCCGGACCGTACCAGACGCCGATGGAAAACGGGGTAGGCCGCCAGCCGCCCCACAGATCGAATTTCTGCGTCGAAAAACCGATCAGGTCGCAGTGCGCGGCAACGGTCGGCAGCACGGCGGAAAAACCGAAACAGTCGGGCAGGAAGATGTCATTGCTCCGTTTGCCGAATTCATCTTGAAAAAAAATGTTGGCGTAGAGGATATTATGAATGAGCGCTTCGGGCGTGGCGATATTGACGTCGCTTCCGTCAATCATCGATCCAGCAGGCGCCCAGTTTCCTTTTGAGACATACCCGTTTGCTCCCTTGAGTTGCGCATAATTGGGATAGTATTGCTTCATGTACATATACCGGACTGCACCTTCGAAGCTGAAAACATATTTGGGGTATGAAATAAAGAGGTTAATGTTCCCGTCGAGCGTGGCCGGAATATAGTTGGCAATCGTTTCATCAACGGTCCACTGCCAGTAGGTATCGAGGTGCGCATCGCCGATAATGTATGCTACTTTGTCTTTTGTCAGGTCCATCGCATGCGTGCCGGCAACCATCAGAGCCAGCACCAGAGCGATGCTTCTGGAGGAAACTTTTGGATCAAGCATAGTCTTTGCTCCTGGTTATAAATATTCATTTTATTAAAAACCGTACTGCACTTTTATCGTCCACCACCAGTTGTCCGGCTGCGGCAGCACGTCGAAGGTCTCCGGCCGCAGCGAGTTTGTTTCGATCGGGTGCAGGTGGTCGCGGGCAAACTGCGCTTTAATGACAAACACGCCTGCGATGCGCCTTTCAAGAAACAGCGACCAGCGCCATTCGCTGTGGCTGAACGAGCGGTGGCTTTTCTGGACATATGGCAGAGGGTTGCCCGTCCTGAACGGCACTTCGTAACTGTTAGGCCAGGGACTGTCGAACTTTTCGAATTCGAGTGTCGCAACGTCAAGGACCCGGAACGCCGGAATATTGAATCCGAACATGATGGGCGTTCGTTGCCAAATATCTTCGTAGTACCTCGGATAGTTCTTGGTTCCAAGCACCGCCGCTTCCCCATAGATACGCAGGTCGCTGGGACCGAAAATTCCCGATGGGAACAGCGGCTTCGGGTCAAAGGCAATCCGCACCATCAGCTTCGTTCCGCCAAAGGTATAATAACCGGAGGTATCGGCAATAACGCTGTCGGTGACGCCGTCGGATGCTTTTACCGTATCCCGGTAAATAACCAGGTTGTTGAAATTTTTGGGCATCGTCGCCAACGGGTGCGCGGGAAAGAGCCGGTCGAAATCGATACCCGCCCCGATATCGAACATTTTTAAGAGCGAGTAGCCCGCGACATACGAAATGGAGACATCCTGCAGCGGATACTGGTTGGCTTCGGAGGTGAGCAGGAGATCCTGTCGCAGGCTTTCGAAAAGCGTGCTCTCGATGCGCACTCCCAGCAGCCTGTTGAACGGTTTATCAAAAGAGTTGTCGATATAGTTCGGATAGGTGCGGGTCCGGAACAGGTATTCGCCCAGATTGCGGGCATCAGGGTTATATTTGAAAGGGAAATAGCCTACGCCGATTGTCAGAAACGGCCGGGCGGTATCGCCGAACAGATACGATCCTTCGCCGCGGGTTGGGTAGTACATGAACCGCGTCTGACGGGTGGCGTTGGTTGAAATATCCGCGAACGGGACATCGTACAGATATGAAAACGCCATTTCGCCCTCACCGGTAAAATCGAAACGCACGTGTTTGTTGACAACCGCATTGATGCTGGTTCCGATGACGGCCCGTTCCAGCCAGACATGATCCAGCGCCTGATCAACGGCTATACCCTTGTAAATTTCTCCCCATTCTATAAATCCGTACCCTGACACATGAGAAGCAACCTGCGGTTCCTCTGCTATGCAGAAACTAACAGACAGAACCAAGCCGACCACACCCCTGCGCAAAACTCTGGTATCGTACATGCATTTCTCCGATAGATCAACAATTTTTTATTTTTACACAACGCTCTCTCACAATTATTACTCGGCCCTCTTTTGCTCGTCTTCTATCTGATTGGTTCCTTTCTGATCTTGGGTATATTGACGGCTCTTTCCTTTGTCCATGTCACAGCGCTTATATTGTCAATAGCTTGTTATAATTTTCGTTCACTGATTAGTGAACGATTATATATTAAATATATCATCTAAATATCGTCTAATTATATATATTTTCGATGTATGTATAATATTTTGCTGTTCACTAATATTATTAATGGCTAGAATACTGCTAATAGAATGGCTGTTGGACAGTTAGAGATCGCCGCCTCTATTTTAGACGCGCGGCAAACCGGTCGACGCATATCGTTTGTCCTTTCGCGCCGCAAGTCACTTTTATCGTGTAGATTCCGCCATGTAATTTGTCAAGCGATACTATAGAGTCTTCAAGACCAATGCAAATTTCTTTGCCCTTAAGAATGTACTGACGTATCTTCTTCATGAGGCTGCCTCCTTGTTTAATGGTTTTGTAAATGAATCGTTTTCCCCATTAAGAAGGTAGCCTCTTCCTGTCTCAAGATCAAGTATCCAAAGCGATCATCCTAAACATGGTAAACCGTCCCAGAATACGTGGTTCGAAAGAGTAATGCCGGCTTGGAAACTGGAAGGAAAACAACCTGTTGGGTGATTGGAGATCAAAAATTTGTTAGCGAGGTGACTGCTTCCGATCAGGCAAGGCGGTTGCGGATAAGCCGCTTTGAGCGCGAAGGCGGAAGGTTTGATGCCATTGCCAAAACGATATCCGCCATTTTTAGCATACCAGTCGAAATGCTGAAACGACGGCATCGTGGCGGACCGGCTTCTGAAGCGCGAAAGGTTTTTTCATTCATAGCTTTCAAAGAATACGGGGCGCCGCTAAGAAGGATTGCGGAGTATCTGGAAGTCAGCAGTACGGCTGTTTCGGCTATGGCGCGATTGGGACAAGAGATTGTCAAAATGCGAAAAATCACTATCTGAATATTTCACCACCGTCCCTTATACTCTTAGGTACCTCCCTTTATAATGGCAGTGTCTCCTGCTTGCAGGGAGGACGCAGCCTTATTAAAAGTCTTCCACGGCGAAGACGATG
>CAISVC010000683.1 GCA_903888815.1 uncultured Fibrobacterota bacterium | reverse complement strand
TCAATTTCCATGGAAAAATACCTCATCATCGGAGATAATACAAAATATTTATGGCAGCGTACCGTCCGCTCGCGTCCGGTCAGCCGGAGCTTTTCGACAAACCGAATGTCCTGAATTTTTTCTTGATGAAATACAATAAACCCTGCTTCCGTTGCCAAATAAATAGTAACAGGTCAATCACCCGGAAATTTCTCAGATACAAGCCGGTGTAGGCGCGTTGTTGATTCTTTACCAGTTCCTTATAGGGGATGTTTTTTAATTCGAGAGCCTTCCCGCCGTATTTATCGTAATCAGACCATTTTTCCGATAGAAGACGGTATCCTCCTTCTCCCCGTTTGGCCATATCGAAAATCGCGGTTCCCGGATAGGGCACCATTATGCCGACTGCAATGGTATCAGTATTACAATCAATTGCCAGATTTACCGTTTTACGCAATGTTTCTCTCGTTTCATTGGGGTGTCCCAGGATGAAATAGGTCCCTAAGCTGATTTCATTTTCTTTTATGATTTTCACGGCGTTCTTTACCTGTTCTACCGTGATGTTTTTGCCGATCATTTTTAAAATTTCATTGTCACCCGATTCAACTCCCATCTCCAGACGATAGCAGCCGGCTTGTTTCGCCAGCGCGATAATATCCCGGCTGACCATATTTGCACGGGTTAAACCGCTCCACCGTATCCGTTTCGACAACCCTGTTTCGATCATAAGGTTCAGAATTTCCCGTGTCCGTCCGCCGTCAAACAGGAATATTTCGTCGGCGAAATCGATGGTATGAGCGCCATAACGGGAAATCGCGTACTCTATTTCCCGGCATATCCTCGCTGCAGAAAATGGTCTGATCTGCCGTCCCAAAACTTGCATGCAAAAAGCGCAATGATAGGGACATCCCCTGGCTGAAAACATGACATAATACGAATTTCTTCCCGACAAAGCTTTCGCATCGTTGCCATAATAATAATGAAAGGCCGGGAAAGGAAAATCTTCGAGCTCTTCTTTCGTCAACCAAGGCCGGGGCTTATTGACCACCACGTTTTTCATTGCTCTGAAAACGAGCCCGTTAATAGAGCCACAATCGGACCCCGAGCCCCTGTCAAAGAGAAATCTCAGCAGTTCGAGGGACGATTTTTCGCCTTCACCGCGTATTCCGTAATCAAAAACGGGGAATTCGTACAGCGTTCTTTCCGGTAGTGCGGTGACATGGCTGCCGCCGACAACCGCCGGGACCTTCAGCAGGTTTTTTAATTCTGCAGCCAGATGGGCGGCCTGCGTTATCTCGTGAGTCATTGCAGTGATGCCGATAATATCGGGCTTGTAATTTGCAATGTGGTCAACGAGATCTTTTTCGGACCACCCGTTGAAAACCGCATCAAATATTGTTGCATTGAAGCCGTTTTTTTCAAGAAACGAACTGATGGAGGATATGCCGAGAACAGGACGCCTATACCAGTTGGCGTATGTTTGCGGCGGTTTAATGAGCGCTATTTTAATCATGCCTGATCGAAATCCTTTTCAAAAACTGCCGCATTCAATGCAACGATACGGATCTGCAATTAAAATACATTGCCATCGGTCATGGCGCACCGGCCAGTTTTTCGAGCCCTGAAATTACCTGTTCTGCGGCGATCCTCTTCATGCAGGGACGATTCAGCCGTACACAAAAATTTCCGCCGTGTGCGTGGCACGGCCGACAGAAAAGACGTTTTTCAAAAATCCTGAAGGACGGTTCACCGTAAGGAAAAAAACCGAAGTGTCGTGTCGTCGGCCCGAAAAGAATTCCGGTTTTGACGCCGCACGCGCGTGCAAGATGCGAAAGGCCGGTATCATTGCCCAGTGCCAGCGTAAAACTTTTCAACAGACAGCCGCATTCGTACGGCGAAACTTCACCTGCCAGCGATACACAGCGGCCGCCGATACGCTCCTTCATCTGTCGGGCCCGATCGGCATCCGACGGCCCGCCGATGATTGCCACGTTCCATCCTTTGTCAATGAAATGACGGCCGACGGCGGTAAAATATGCCTCCGGCCACTCTTTATTCTTCCAGGCGCTGAAAGGAAAGACCGCTAAAGCGGGACTTCCGTTTCCGCCGAGTATTGCCCGTGCCCGCAGACAGCCTGCTTCCCGAAAGAAAAGGCGGGGCGGGGGCACTTCTCCCATTGACGGATCTCCGCCCGCCGCATGTATGTACCGGGCCGCGACATGCCGGGCCGGATCGTATCTGTTGCACCGCAGGAAGAGCAGCATGAATCGCTGCCAGTGCAGTTTGTTAAAAAATTCAGGCGCGCAAATCGTCCGAATGGATTTCACCAGAGCACGGCTCCGGCTGTTGTTCTGGCAGTCGACGACCATGTCCCATGTCGATGAGACAAGGTGCGGCGGCATCTCCGGCGCAGCGGAGTCGAGTCCTACTGCTTCTGAAAGCCGGGGATCGTCGACAAACAGTCCCGCATAATCGCTGCCGGTGACGAATGTAATGGAGGCCATGGGGTACTGTTTCTGAAGGAATGAAAAGAGGGGTGTTGCGAGAATGACATCACCCATGGAAGAAAGACGAATGACGAGAATTTTCATACCAGTCCGGTTATCGTGTACAGGGCGCAATATATTTTCTTGGGCAAAGCGCCGCAGTAAATAGGATTAAAAATACCTGTTTTTCACCTGAGAGGGAAGCCGCCTATGATGAACACTCCTCAATCGCCGCAGGACAATGCTCAGGCGCACCACGAGGGGCGTCTCCATGTCGGCGACCAGGCTGTTCAGAATCCCTATCAGGAACAGCCCATGCCCAAGGCGGGCGATAAAATCGGGCCGAACCGGGTCGAACTCCTTGTGGGGGAAGGCGGGATGGCCAATGTGTACAAGGTCTGGCATGAAGGGCTTGAGGTGGTGCGTGCCATAAAGGTGCTTAAAAAAGCCTTTCATCAGGAAAGCCGGGAACGCTTTTTGACAGAAGCAAAAATACTGGCCGACATCAACCACCCCAACATAGTCGAAATCCATAACATCGGCCTCCTCGGCCACCAGATACCCTTTATCGAGATGGAGTTCGTGGAAGGGGTTTCGGTCAAGCAGCTCATCGCGCAGCACCGGCGTCTGCCCCTGACGGTCGCACTCTCAATCACCTACTTCGTCAGCCAGGCCCTGCAATACGCCCATGTCAAGAATTATACGCTGTACGGCAAGGTGTACCACGGCCTTGTCCACCGCGACATCAAGCCGGACAATGTCGTCGTTTCAAAAGACGGTGTGGTCAAGCTCATGGATTTCGGCGTGGCCCGGCCGAGCGAGGTCAGCCTGCATACCGTGGGCGCGAAAATCGTCGGCACCCTGATCTATCTCTCGCCCGAGCAGTTGAACGGCACGTCCCTCGATAACCGCTCCGACCTCTTTTCGCTCGGCTGTGTGATCTATGAGATGATAAGCGGAGGCCGCGCCTTTCCGCATAAATCGCTGCAGGAGCTTGTACAGAAGAAAATGAAGGGCGAATATGAACCGGTCAGTGCACACGGTGTACAGGTGCCCGACTCGGTGGTTGCCATCATCGATAAGAGCCTTGCGCTCAATCCTGACCACCGTTTTCAGAGCGCCGCAGACATGGGTGAGGCCCTTTTCGCCGCACTGCACGAGATCACCGCCCGCGCACCGGCCGACATCCTGGCCCGCTTCATGGCAAACCCGGCCGCACTCACCATGGTCAATTTGAAACTGAAATCACTGCCGCGCCACCACCTGCCGGTAGTCTCCAAAAAGAATATGATCTTATGGTGGATTGCGCTGGCCGTGGCCAGCGCCGCGGCGGTCGGGATTATAGCGGCGATACTGCTGAAATAATAACCCGCCCATTCAAAGAAGAATATTTTTAAGGCCTTCTGAGCTGGCGCTCGAATTCCAGTCCGTAAATATCAAGCACCGCGACAAAGAGCGCCGCTATGACCGGTCCCACGATGAACCCCAAGGGGCCGAACACCGCGATCCCGCCGAGCGATGAGAAGAAGATGACGAGGTCGTGCAGCTTCGCCCCTTTGCCGACCAGGCGCGGCCGGATGAAATTGTCGACCATGAACACAAACAGGAGACTGGTCAGAATGATTCCAATGCCCTGTCCAGCATGGCCCTCAATGATCTGGATGATACCGGCCGGGAGGAGCACCATCCATGCTCCCATGAGCGGGATCAGGGAGAGAATGATCATGATGAAACCCCAGAGGAGCCATAGTTTAACGCCGAAGATCAGAAGTGCGAGCGCGCCGATAGTGCCCTGAGTCACCCCGATGATCACGGTTACCATGACCGTGGCGCGCGAGATCAGAAGAAAGCGGGAGGAGATCATCTCTTCGTAGTCGGCGCGGATGGGCACAAGGTATTTGATCCGCTTCACCAGCGCTTCACCGTCTTTTAAAAAGTAGAACATGGTGAAGAACATCACGAAAATGTTTATGACGAATTCAAACAGGCCGGTCGAAGTTTTGTTGATGGCCTTGGTGCCCACGCTCATGAGCGTTTTGATTCCTTCCTGGAGCGGAACGTCAATAGCGACGTTCGATTGCTGCAGCTTATGGATAAACGGGAGGTTCTGAAGCCGCGATAGAAATTCGCTGTTGCTTCCCTTGGCGATAATGTCTTTGACAACCGGTTCCGCGGACTGGTAGAGATCGACTGCCTGCCTTACCACGAGCTGTACCATGACATAAGTCGGTGTGACAAGACAGATAAAGATTAAAAGGCAGCAGATAAACGAACTCAGTCCGCGTTTGTTGCTCAGTACCGCAAGGATGCGGCAATACAGCGGGAAAAAGAGCGTCGCAAATGCGGCTGCGACAATCACGGGCACAAAAAATATCTTGGCTATAGGCAGTATTGCCAAGGTGACCATCAGTAGAAGCCCCATGATTGCAAGCTGGTTGACATTACGCAATGAGGCTTTCGGGGATGCCCCGTCGCCGGACGGTTCCGGTGTTGCTGATGGAGGTTCTCCTGCAGCAGACTGCCGCTTGCTGTTTTCAGGCTGGTTTTGCATGTATCCCGAACGCGCTCCTTTTTTAGTGCTTATTTTAGTGCTTAAGCGACCCGGAAGAATCATCTGCGGCCGGGGCAGGAGGTTTTTGCGTCTCGCTTTTCTGCGGCTGAGGCGTTCCGATGAAGATATCGGGCCACCGGTCATTGGCGGTATGGAATGTCAGCCGAATCGCGTTTTTTTTGTCACTGCCCATTTTCCAGAGATATACTTCGTAATCGGCAATGTCATGCTCATGGCCGTACTGGGTGGCGCACCAGACCATCCACTGCCCGGTTTTATCAATTCTCGGAAAATATTCATGCGAACGGCGTCCGGGCAGGTCCATGAAACGGAGTTCTTTGGGTATTGAAAGTCCGGAAATCCTGTTCAGGGGTTTCCCCTCTTTGTCAACATCGATCTGTAAAACTTCGGTACCGCCGTTTCCCTGACCTTCGTTCATGCGGTAGACCTTGGTACCGGAAGGGAACCAGTCCATCTCGCAGCCGCCCCCGGTCGAATTCCATTCCTTCTTTTCAAAATTCCAAATGCCGGTCTCCCGCATGGTTCCCCGCAGTGTCATTGCACAACATCTGCCGTCCGGCGACATCACCGGCTGCTGCGCGAAAACGCCTTTTTTAAATGTTTTTTCTGCGTCAAACGCTTCTTTTTCATCTCCAGCGGCAAGCCCCTTTATGAAAACTTTCGGCCCCCGGGCGAATACGATCGAGTCTCCGCTTGGACGCCAGGTTCCCCATACGGCATCAGCTGCGGCTTTTTTTTCGCCGGTTCCGTCAATCGAGACAGTCCACACGTCCCATTTTTCATACATTTCGGCGTCGTTTTCCGGCGCCCAACCTGATTTGCTCCTGACAAACAGCACTTTTGAGCCGTCCGGAGAGAAACGGGGAAACCAGTCCACATTGTTCGGGCTGTTCGTGAGCGGTTTCTGGTCAGTCCCGTCCGCATTCATGATCCAGATATCATGCTTGCTGCTGGCGCGCGAGGTTGACCAGACGATTTTTCCGGCAATGGTTCCTTTCAGGCTTTCAAGAGCTTTGCGCTCGTCGCCGTTAGGGGTTGTCATGGAGCCGAGCGGCGCTTCCTGAGCAAAGATGTTGCAAAGCAGGACAGCTCCGATGATAACTAAATATTTATGCATGGTGATTCTCCTCTGATATTTCCTGTTCTGTTTTTATAATCGCCTATTATTGGTCGACGGTGATAAAATACATCGTTCTTGAAAAAATATATCCATTATTTCGTCTCCAGCGGCAGCCACTTCTGACTGTAATTATACAGATCGCGCGCCACCATCAGGTAGATCACGAGCCGTTTTTTTGAAAGGTCCTTTGCGCGCACGTGGAGCATTTTGTCACGCACAAGCGGGCCGCCTCCCCAGCTGGTGATGATGTCCACTGGTATATTGGTCGCGGCCGCGATGTGGGCGCCCACGCCCGCTGCTTTGCAGTCGATAAGTTCGAACACCCCGGTGAAGCTGTCGCCGATAAGCATAATGGGTGCGTCAGGCTTGCTTGCCTTGTAGAGACTCCCATCCGGATCGCAGACTTGCTGTGCGGCAAGCACGTCTGCGGGATAGGCGGTCCGTTCAGTTTCCGGAAGCCTGTCTACAATATCGCCCCTCCGTACGCACGAGGTGTCTTTTACCGTATAATGGACGCCGTTTTTTACGGCGTCGGCATACCAGGCATACTGCTGTATGCGGCCGGCAATGCGCTGTGCCGCAAGGAGCAGCCCCCGCTCAGTCCAGTGCGAATCATGTTTCTGATATACGGCCTCCCTGCAGTTCGCATCCTCCTTTTTTGCCGCACAAAAGTCCGGGAGAAGGTCGATGACTTCGATGCCGGCGTTCTGCAGATCGCGGAGAATTTTTCGGCCGAAAGGGTTGATGATCGTACCCGGCTCCTGCGGTGTGTCGAGGGGCAGTTTTTCAAAGTAGATGTCGGACTTGTTCGGCACCGCGCAGAACAAAAGCGCCATATTGTGCTTATCGAGGAAACGTTTGAATTCGACAAGGCGGCGAAGAGGATTATAATCCGTGTCCTGAACAGCCAGGTCGCCGCCGTTCAGGTAATCAATCTCTTTGCGGAAGAAAAGCCAGCCGTCCTTTCCCACGAGACCCATCTGTGCCTGTGGAAGCGCATTAACCATAGCGGCGATGGACCGGCGGAACGCCTCGTCTTTTTTCGCCCATGCCGGGTAATCGCCGAAGGTTCTGGTCTCCTGTTCGAATCGTGCATTATTGTCCATGAAATTTCCGGATACCCCGGAATCGTTGATCTGGGGGAAAACCGCTGCTGAGATGGGTAGTGCAGTTGCCGGTACCTGGGTATCTGCAGGTTTAATGGTCTGCGGAAAATCGGCAATATAAATATTATATATTTTTTCACCGTACGGATTGCCCCGGATGACGATAAGAGGATTGACGATTGTAAAACCTTTCAACTCGCGCTTGATTTTTTTCTCAATATCATTGGTCGGCCACCGGGCCTGACCCGCCATGTCGACCACATCGGTGTTAAGTTTCGGATACCAGTAGGATGCAAGCGTGTTTGCCCAGTCGACAACCTGCTCTTTTGTCATGACCTTTGCAGCATAGTCGGAACGTATCCACGTCAGTGCTTTTTTAAGCGCCTCTTTATTATCAGCCGGCAGCGACAGCTTTCCGTAGCATTCCCTGAAACCGTCCCCGTCATCGTCAGCAAGACCGGTACAAAACTTCACCCACGGCTTGAATTCGATTTTCACCCACAGGGACGCAGTATCGCCTTCGCCGTGCAGGAACGCCGCGACAATTTCCTGGTACGGCATGAAAACGGACGGGTCAGCCCATTTTTCACCGTTTACGGCAGAGGTGATTTTTCCGAACAGGTCGGTTTTCGTTATTTCCCAAAGGCGGTTCTGCAGGGGATCCCAGGCCAGTGGCTGCTCTTTTTCGGTTTCGGTAAGCGGGGTCTGCAAAATACGGGAGCAAGCCGAAGAGATTGCCCCGCCGAACGACAGATCAGCGATGCCGATTTTTTTTTCGGGATTTTTGGGCCTTACGGCTTGCGGATCGTACCGGACCGGGTTGGCGAAATAGGCTGCGCAGTCGAGATTGGCAAGCGTGGGAGAGGCGATTTTTCTCACCATCACGTGCGATTTTATCCGGTCGAAATTCTTATTGAGCGTCTCGTACGGGGCGGAAAAGGCAAATTGCCAGATAAAAAGCAGTATCCAGAAAAAACATTTATGCCATTTATTGTTCATAATGTTTCTTTAAGATACGCTCCGGTCTGTCCTTGAGTCCATTATTTCAGCGATCAGTTTCAGGAGTTTGGTCTATTGCACATCTGCGACAGACAGGTGTATCCACGGCATTTCTGCGTCTTGCAGCGCACTTTACCCCACTTTACCCCGGAGGTAAATTTATAAATTTAGAGATGTCCTTTTTAGTCACTAATTTCCTGCCCCCGTTTATTGCCCACGACACTGCCGGGCCGCTCAATTTCAAATAACGGGCGACTTCTTCAACAGAAAAACCCAATACCCGGCAACATATATACGCAAACTCCTTCCTGCATTCCGATACTGCCGATAAACGGCTCCTCTTTTTCAAATCTTCAGGTTTTGAACATCAGATCCGATATTACGGCTGGTATTCGTATTCCAACAAGAAGCGGGGCATGCGGGAAGATAAGGCAAAGCCACAGCTACCCAGCACGCCAGAACCGGATACGCCGTTTCGTCGAAAATGCCGCATGACCTGGGCCGCGCTCATAAAGTGTGTTTACGAGGTTGATCCGCTGAAATGTCCAAAGTGCCGTTCTAAGTATGAAATTGTTCATCCTTATAAGGCCTTTAGGCGGTGGCACAATGAAGATCGTCGCGTTTATCGAGGAAGCACAGGTGATCGAGAAGATCCTGCGCCACTGTAAAATGCCTGCCTGCCGAAGCCTCGGC
>CAISVC010000682.1 GCA_903888815.1 uncultured Fibrobacterota bacterium | reverse complement strand
GGGCAACCTCTACGTGTCGGATCAAAATAACCATCGCGTCCGCATGGTCAACTTGGCAGCCGAACCTTCCGGCAGATAGCATCGCACCAGGATGATTTTGTTCTGTCATATAACTGCAATAGAATGAGATAATTATAGCCAACTCTGGACAATCTCCTTCCAATATAGTATCCTCCCGAATGAAAAATGTGGGAAGCCTAAGTTGTATTCCGTACTTGGGAGTAACTCCATTGAACCTTCGGGAGATTGTTGTCCGGCCCATTCGATCGTTCGAAGAGAAACTTTATCAGGAGCTGATGCAGGAACATCACTACCTGGGCTCTTTGCAGAAGATCGGCGAATCTCTTTGGTATGTCGCTGTCTGGCGCGAAGAATGGGTAGCCCTCATTGGCTTTTCCGCATCGGCCTTAAAATGCGCTGCGCGGGATCGTTGGATAGGCTGGGACTACCGCCATCAATATGGCCGCTTAAAGTTCGTTGTCAACAACAGCCGCTTTTTGATTTTGCCGCAATGGCATGTTCCAAACTTGGGTTCACGCATTCTGTCGCTGTGTCAAGGGCGTCTGTGCGGGGATTGGCAGCAGACTTTCGGTCATCCCGTGGTACTGCTGGAGACCTTTGTGGACCCTCAGCGCTTCCGCGGCACAGTCTATAAGGCGGCAAACTGGGTGTATGTGGGCAACACGAGAGGATTTCGCCGGACCAGCCGCGGGTATACCGCTAAGCCTCAATCACCCAAAATGATCTTCGTCAAACCCTTACAGGCCGATGCCCGTGCGCTGTTGTCCCGCGCCATTCTTCCACCACCTTATCGTACAGGAGACTTAAAAATCGTGATCAACGCAAATCAGATGCAATCCCTGCCCTCCTTTTTTGCCGATATCCCCGATCCTCGCCGCGCCCAAGGACGGCGGCATCGACTGCGCACTGTTCTGGGCATTGCAGCCGGGGCCGTCCTCTGTGGGATGCGCGGATACCGGGCTATCTGGGATTGGGCCAACAGCCTCGGCCAGAAGTCCCGACGTCGTTTCGGCTGCCGCTACGAAGGGGATCGTTACATCGTCCCCAGTGAGTACATCATCCGCGATGTTCTTATCCGCGTCGATCCCGCGCATTTGGACCGCGCCTTGCAACGCTGGAACGAAATCTACGCCGGGGAGGACGAAAGTCTTGCCATAGACGGCAAAACCATGTGCAACGCCATCGATGATCAAGGTCATCAAACTCATGTCATGAGCGTCATCGGGCATCAGACCAAGATCTGTCACACCCAAAAAAAGTTGGTACTCTGCCAATAGAAGGCAGTGAAGAAGTCAAACGTACCAACGAGATCAAGATGGCCATCCCGCTGCTTGATGCCATCGATATTCAGGGCAAGGATGTTAGCGCCGATGCCCTATTGACCCAGCGCAAGCTGGCCGACTATCTGGTCACGGAGCGGGATGCGCATTATCATTTCACCGTCAAAGGAAATCAGCCCGGAGTTCTGCAAGATCTGGAGTTATACTTCCAGGATCGGCAGGAACCACATTTCGTTGAGCATACGCCCCCTGATCACGGACGAATCGAAACCCGAAAGATCTGGACCACAACCGAACTCAACGACTACCTCGACTTTCCCCATGTCGGACAAGCTTTCATTGTCGAGCGCCATGCTATAGAGAAAAAGAGCGGTAAGAGCTCGCTTGAAATCGCATATGGCATCACGAGTAGAACCCCCGAACAAGCCAACCCGCAACGTGTTCTCAAGGTTAACCGTGAGCACTGGACTATCGAGAACAGCTGCCACTACATTATCGATTGGAACTATGATGAAGATCGCAGTCGCATACGCACGGGCCACGGTCCGGAAAACATCACCAGGCTTCGCCGGTTCGCCATTGGAGTGATCAAGTCCAAAGGAGTGCGCAGCGTTGCGCAGAAAATGCGGCAACTCACGCGCAACGCACGCTTGGTTTTTGATTACTTGCGGATGACAGAAAACTCATGCGTCTGCCCCAGTCGGAATTAGAACAAATTTACCGTGGGATCTGGGGGCGCCTGCTGTACAACCCCGATTCGGATCCGGACGTCTGGCGCCGCTACCTTCGCAAACAGTTTGCCTCCGCG
>CAISVC010000681.1 GCA_903888815.1 uncultured Fibrobacterota bacterium | reverse complement strand
GGCTTTACACGCTTTCGATACAGGGTAAACTTGGTCAATAGCGCCGCTCCGCTCCTGAATTATTGATAGATCAGGTCAATCCATTTCTGCCGGTCCATGCCCGGAAACATTCCGTCGAAAGTATAGTCGCTGAAATAAGGCAAAAATGTCTTTGCGTCTATCCAGCTGCCGACAGTGTCCCACGGGATTTGAGCCCCCACGCCGTCGCGCAGGAATATCGGGATGTCCGTCTTGATTGAAGAATCGATTTCTACAGAATAGTTGTAAAATGAATTCAAATAACAGCATTTCGATGGGCCGAAGGTCGTTATCGAGTCTATAAGAGCGGGATTAATAGCAATGCTGTCGGCGGGATTGCAGCAAAAGATGTCACCAGGAGAATTATCTACCCGGGTTTCTACACTGCTCCTGTTCCACTCACTGTCCGGCAGCCATCCGTAGCTGGGGAGCAGGGTGCGCAGATCTGGGACCGGATTATCGAGCATTGCGGTCAGGTTCACGGTGATGGCGATATGGGTGTTGTCAATGGTCTCGTCAAACGCATACGGCCCGGTTAAGACCTCGGTGACGAAATCCGCGATCGTTTCCGGCGTTCTGAATTTATTGGCGAGCGTGGCTGACACGCCGTGACTCATCATCCTGTTCGGCACATCCGCGAGGTCGTTATCCGCATGGGTAATGTCCGCAAGCCTGATGATGTCGTCCGACTGATCGTCCCCGCCGCTGCGCACATAGGCAATGCCGGCCTTGACCTTCGCCGGCACGGCCAGCAGGTCGCTCTTTACGAGTGTAAGAGTATTGCTGCGCAACGTGAGAAAACCCGTCCGCTCCATGTTGTATTTGATGGTCCTGCAGACAAACGATCCCTTCACCGTGTCGATGGACGAAGTGTTCCGAAACAGCGTATCGCCGGACATGGTGTATATGGCCCTTCCGTTTCCCGACGACCCCGTGTCCAGAAGCGTATCTATCCACCGGTAATCGGTAGTCCCCTGCGCGTAAAGATCCATATCATAGGCGCAGAAGCCGTTGAGCCACGCGCACACAAGGTGCACGCCCGCGTCGAACATGTAGATTTCTGCTTTATCAAGTTCAAAGGTATCACGGTCGATCGGCAGGGAAAGCAGACCGCACGACAGCGAATCTTCGATCCTGCTGCATGCCGAAACGATGTTGTTGAGCACCGGCAGCACTGAGTTTTCGGCAATCGACTGGATGTACGCCACGGTGATGAATTTCGGGAACGCAACCGACGGAGCAAGCTTTGCCAGTGCCGGTAATGAGACCGCCGTCAGGCTCTTTCCGAGCCCCGTGATACCCCCTGCTGCCATGCTCTGTCTCATGAGCCCCGGCTTTTTCCCGGCGGTTTTTGCCAGCGGACGGACCGACGGGGTGTTATGGCTGCTGTCAAGAGCGGTGAAATAGGCGTCGAGAGAATCCACGAGACGCCACGTCAGCGTGTCGGTATTGAGCGCGAGAAACGACGACACGATATAACCGACGTTGGCTTTCGCCTGGTAATGATTTTCGTTTGTAAGGATCGTGTTGAACCCGTCGCGAAGCGAGGCAAAATCCTTTGATTTGAACTCATCGGGGGTATTGATGCTGTCAAGCGAGCCTAAAAGATTGCGCAGTACATCAAACAGGGAGTCCACCGTACGCTCTCCCGCGGTACTGAGTGTTGCTGATTTCATGGCGATAGTAATGCCGCTCTGCACATAGTTGTCAATTGGCAGATGGTTTATGACATAGCCGCACAGAGTGGCTTCCAGCGTGTCCACTGCCGGCGCAAGAGCGGCTTTCCGCAGGCTTAAGGCAGCAGCCGCGGAAGGACTCCGCTTGAGCAGCGCCTGCGCGTGTTTCGCCGCTCCAATAGAGGGTGCCTTGAAGACCGCAGTCTCCCGGCCTATTTGAACGCGCACCACATAGAGCATGGCCGTGGCGGGGCGACCGGCAAACTCCAGCGGCCAGATGCGGTAATCACCTGCCGGAAGCCGCTGGTCGAGCGCCGTGGCAACACGCGCGCCTTTAATAGTATAGAGGTCGATCCTCACCTGCTGCGGCGACGAAGCCCCTATGGAAAAGGCAAGCTGCGACCCGTTGAAAACAGGTTTTGGATAATTCCCTGAAGAATACCCCTGGCCGTTGAACCTGATGCCGTTCGGGATGGTTCCGGTAATAGTAAAAGCGCCATTGGCCAGCGTAACGGCGGATAAACTGGGATACAAAGAAACTTTTACGGTCGCGTCCGCAAGAGGCGCTCCTG
>CAISVC010000680.1 GCA_903888815.1 uncultured Fibrobacterota bacterium | reverse complement strand
TGATGGCGTGGCGGCATTTTACAAAACGCTTTTCCAGAGGATGAAAGTAACCTTTCCGGAAGCCAGGTCAATTATGGAACCATATTCGCCTTACGGAGATTGGGTTGCGCAAATAGTCAATAGATCCGATAAGACGCAATTAATGCCTGACCTTTTATCGGAGGAAGGGCCAGAATACGAATTTGTAGATGACGCCCGCATTTTTGCCGGCGGCCTTACCACCAAGGACCGGGTAGGCAGCACTACCCCAAATGTTTTTGGAAACAGCGCAAATCTTTTAATCGCACAAAAGGCGGCTATGGCTGGAGCATGGTTCACCTGGTTCGGCAGGTTTGGCGGAAGCGGCGACATGCCAAATTACAGCAGTGTAACGCAGGTACCGGCACGATTGAAACTCATCCGCATTATGACGGCGTGGGATAATGTCTCCGGAGTACCGCTTTCGGCACGGTCATGGGATGGTAATGCATATTCAAGCACTAACAGCTATGCTGATACCAATGTTATTTACAGCCGCAATCCCAAAACCAACAAGCTCTATGCGGTGTTTAATTATTCCACCGGCGTAGTAAAATTAAGAACCGGCGAAACCGTACTTTCCATGAAAACAACGGACAATTACTTTCAGGAAGCAGCCGATGCAACCGCCGACCTTCAGGTGTCAGAAAACCAGGTGAGCCTGAAAAATTCGAGCAAGACCGGCTTAGGTTATATTTTAACCTTATCAAGCCCTGCAGAAATCGTTTTCTCACCTCTAGATCATGAAACAAACGGAGGAATGAACGTAGCAATAATGGATAACACCGTATACTTTTACCCCAATGCCAAAAATTATTCTCTGCAGATATTTGATATATGCGGCAGAAAAATATTCCAGCACGCTGCGGGGAATGATGCGCAACCGGTTCTATGGAAACAAAACGTACGGCCTCCTGCTGGTATTTACTTTGCGGTGCTCAACAAGTCCGGTAAACCGCTGGAAAAAAGAAAATTCATTTTGGCCCGATGATGGCCATCGGCCCTTTTAATGGGTACCACAATAAGTGGGGTACTTTAGCCATATTTTACCCCGGAGGTAAATTTATAAATTTAGAGATGTCCTTTTTGGTTTTTCAATGCTTGAACCGGAAGCCACAAGATCGGTATTTTCAGATTTGACAATTATGCGCAATACTACCTATATTTTTTCTTGAAGTCAGTTGGCGTACAGACGGCGGAAGCGGCCTGCCTGCCGACCTGCCGTCGCCGGAGCGCTTTGGCAAAGGCTGGAGCCTCGGCGGAGGCAGGTCTGTAAAGAAACTTTTTATATACACCCGCCCCGCTCACGAAAAATCAAGATACCTATCAGTAACCGGCTGCGTGTTATCGTGAATGGATCCGGAAACCGGTTTTAATCGTCAAACAGGATCAGTCAGATATCACCGCTGGAAGCGGTGGTTTTTAAAAAGCAGGTCCCAGACCGGTTCTTTGGTTTCCATATGAAAACTTCGTAACATATCTCGAATGGAGGAAAAGATGGTGGCTCCGCGGTCTGTTTTCAAAGTCGTACTGCTTTCTATTTGTATTTTCACGTTACCCGGTACTGCCGCCAATTACACCATTACGGTAAATGCCTCCACCAAGCAAGGCAATGTGCCCCATTTCTGGGAGGAGTGCATTGCATCGGACCATATGTATCTCACGCTCAACCCGAACCACCAATACGCCTTGAAGACGGTGCGGAATGAATGCGGCATCAAGCGCGTGCGCGGCCACGGGATTCTCAACAACGATGTCGGTATCTTTCACTGGAATGGGACTGGTACCCCGACCTACACGTGGGCGAAGTTCGATTCGATCATGGATTTCCTCGTCAATAACAAGATCGACCCCGTGGTCGAACTTTCATTCATGCCGTACGATCTTGCATCTGGAAACCAATGTGGTATGTATTACGGAGGCGTCTGCGCAAATGAAAGCGCTCCCAAGGACTGGAACAGGTGGCGGGACCTTGTTTACGAGATTGTCAATCATTGCAAAGGGCGATACGGCGCGCCGAAGATCGAGAGCTGGTACTGGGAGGTATGGAATGAGCCGAACCTCGCGGGTTTCTGGGCCGGAGACGGAAACGATACCAATGGGCCGGCGTGGCCCGATGATTATTTAAAGCTCTTTGATTACGCGCTTGACGGTGCGCTTGCGGCAGACTCTAATGTCAAGGTAGGCGGGCCGGCATCGGCCGGTGTTGATGTGCACAGTTTCCTTGATCATTGCAAAAACGCCGGCAAAAAGGCCGGTTTCGTGTCATGGCACAACTATTCGGGCGGACCGGGAGATGCCGCCGCCGATCCCGCGGCCATATGGGACGCCTATCGCCAGTCAGTGACGGAATTGACAAACAGAGGGATGTCGATGCCCTCCCTTTGTACGGAATTCGGCCCGAGCTGGGGTTGCCCGGGCGATCAGTATGCAAATACGATATGCAGAGATACCCATTTCGGAGCGCTGTATGTAATCAAACTGATGAAGGAAGTTCTGGACGACATTACCGCGGGAACCTATCCGGTACCTGGAGCGCTGTCATACTGGACCGTATCCGATGTGTATGAAGAGTGTG
>CAISVC010000679.1 GCA_903888815.1 uncultured Fibrobacterota bacterium | reverse complement strand
TTATAAATATTTATGCTTTTTATTCGCTCCTGGAGAGCTGTAACACAAAAAAATTATTATATCAATCTGCAACAAGCCCTATTGCTTTTCCTAATCCTTCTCCGCATTCACCAGAGGCACAAGTTTACTTCTTAAATCATATACTCACTGCAGCTGCAAGGAAAGTTCATGGAGTTTTCTTGTTACTACCGGATTAGAAGGATTTAAAATGTCGAGGCGTTTATATATCTCAAATGCGGGTGCATAGCGATTTTTCATTTCATATGATTCTGCCAGCAGCCGGAGTGAGGTCCGATTGTTTGGATCTTTTTGCAGAATTTTAAGCAACTCATCAATCGCATTTTCCCGAAGTCCCATCGCAATATAAGCGTTGACAATTTCCAGGTTTAATTCGATTTGTTTCGCATAAGAACCCGACTTAAGCAAGTCAGAACATCGTAATATTGTTGTCATGCCTGTCACCAGCGGATTTGCAGGTTCCAGCGATGAGGCGAGTTGAATATCCTTTCGGGCATTGACAGTATCTCCAACTATCAAAGAAAATATTGACAAGGTTATTCTTGCAGGGAAAAAATTTGAATCCAACTCGATGGAACGGTGCAGCATGCGTATCGCCTGTTTTCGATATCCTATGTCCCAGTAGTTGACGGCCACGTCATAGAATCGTTCAGCCCGCTCCTTCATGGATTTGGAAGCCGCTGCCATCTTGATACGCTCGATAATATCCTGATGATACCACGCCTGCAGTATGTAAGATCCGGCCTGTGATACGGAACGGAATTTTTTAAAATACGTCTCTGCTGAATCAAGCTCTCCGGAAAATTCTTTCGCAACTCCGATATGAAATGTCAGCGTACCGTACGGGCCCATTTTAAGAACCAACTCATTTAACAAATGCTCAGCCTGCAAAGGGTCATCCTCAAGCAGGAGCAGCGCCTTTTGAAAAACCGCGCGATTGCTAGAATCCGGTGCAGCCGCATTTTCCCCGCCGCAGGTCAATCCTTTTCGCCTCACTTCATATACTTCGACATTTGCAATTCGATAGACAGGCACGAAGGCAAATCGCTGAGATTTAATAAACAAGTTTCCAAACTCAGAGATACCTGCCCATGAAGAAAGCGAAACGACATACTTCACTTTGTAATCGCGCAAGTTGTAATCAAACAGGTCGGACAGAGTTTGTGGATTGTTTTCCACCAGCTTCCTTCCTTCCAGCCAAATTCCCAGTTCCTTCCAACGGCTCACGATCACTGCAGAGGAATCCGAATTCTGGACAATCCATTTCGCCGCCAGATGGAGCGGTTTTGCAAATAACTCCGGATATGCCGGGTCGTTTTGAAGTTTTTCAAAAAACCTCTCGGAAGATCGGGCATACAGCCAGTTGTTCCTGACATAACTCTGAACCCAGATTATATCCGGAAGTATCAGCAAAGACAATGACCCCGCCGTTAAGTAATAGAGGGCTTTATGTTTTAATACCCGGCGGCACCAATCCAGGGTCTGCTTGACACCGATGACGGCAAAGTAAATCATCGCCACGGCTAGCGGAAAAAGAAACCGAATATCGTTTATGGGATAAAAGATAATTGGCCCGCAATAACAAATAAAAAAGACAACTATGAACGCAAAATATTTCGACCGTTTTGACTCGTACCATAAACCTGCCGCCAGGAATCCCAGGGCTGCGCCTATGAGAACGAACTGCGCTACGGGCATAATTTTCAGCACAACCGCTACAAATGGATCGGTTGTCGAGATGAGCGAATTTGACCGA
>CAISVC010000678.1 GCA_903888815.1 uncultured Fibrobacterota bacterium | reverse complement strand
GATAAACCGGTCAGCAAAAAAGTCGCTTTATATTAAGCAGCATCAAAAGGGGTTCCCGATGAACCAGAATATTAAAATAGGTGGATATTCTATAGGTAAGCAAAAGAACTGTCCTTATTTCGCGTTTGTGTCAATAGTTGTCGCTTTCTTCGTTACCTTTTCGTCTGCAGATCTTAAAACTGATTTTCAAACCCCTCCTGTCCAATACAAGCCGAGACCGTTTTTTGAGTGGAACACGATTACCGACCCGGTCATAGTCGACAGCATTCTGACAAATTGCAAAAACCGCGACGACTATGGAGGCATGACGGTCATTCCCGATTATCAATTATCGCCGGCTTATTACACAGCCGGGTACTTTTCGGTCTATCGGCAGTACCTTCAAAAGCTCAAAGATTTGGGCATGATGGCGATACAATACGACGATTTCGGCTTTCCGACAGGAACGCTGAATAATGCCGCGTACGACGGAAAAAGGCTTGATATGCTTGCGGAGGATGTTACCGGGACAATGGCCTATTCAAAAGCGATACCGGCCGGAACCCTCATGGGCGTTGTCGCCATGAATAACGCGACAAAAGAACGGACTGACATCACCGCTTCGGTGACCGGAGGATCGGTCAGATGGAACGTTCCCCAGGGAAGTTACAAAATCATGATTTTTACCGTGACCGACAATGCCTCCACCATGGTCAACTATCTCGATCCCGTAGCCTGCCAATATTACTACAGCACAAAAGTCGATCAGTATTATCAGAATATGCCGACGTTTTACGGTTCTACTATCGACAGGTCTTTTTACGACGATATTTCCTTTGAATACTGCGATTACCGGCTCTGGACCAGCGATTACAATGCAAAATTCCAGACGGCAAAAGGTTTCAGCCCGATATTGTATTATCCCGCTTTATGGTTTGACATCGGTAGCGAAACCGTGTTTGCGCGAAATGCCCTTCTGGGATTCAGAATGGACCTGTACGACAATGCATTCCCGAAAAAAGCCAATGAATGGGCGCGTTCCCGCGGGATTATTTCAGGGGGTCATTTTTCGCAGCACTTCGGAGAACACTCCTATTTCGGCCCGATAAATGATTGCATGAAATTTTATAAAAGCGCAGGATATGTCGTTGTCGACGAGCTCTTCAACCTCGGTCAAAACTGGCCGAAACTCAAAATGGCAACGTCGGCCGCATGCAATTACGACATACCGGTTGCTGCATGCGAAACGTATGGCGCATTTCCGAAAACCATGGGGGTCGATGTCCTTTACAAAGAGATATTCGGGCAGTTCGCCCGGGGCATCAATTTCATCATCCCCCACGCGGTATGGTACGATCCCAATTACCAGCACTTCGCTGACGCGGACAAATCATGGAGAAACCCGGTCCTGGGACCGGCGCTTCCCGCCTACAGCAAGACCGTCGGGCGCCTGTGCCGGCTTCTGCAGGGGGGGCGTCACGTTGCGGACATCGGCGTGCTCTACCCGGTGGCCGGCATGATGGGGGAGTATTATTTCGGTTCCCCCGAATCGGTCTTCTACTGGGTCAACATGTTCTCGCTCAATGAAATGCTCACGAACACCATCAGCCGCGATTACACCTATATCCATCCCGAAATCCTGGACAGTAAATGCACTGTTGACGGAAATACGATCAAACTCGCAAACACGGTCAATTATGAGCAGTATAAAATATTGATTATTCCGTCGACAAAGACCATTCATTGGAGCAATTTACAGAAGATAAAACAATTCTGCGATAATGGCGGCAAAGTCATAGGAATCGGCACGTTGCCCTACCGGTCGGCAGAATCCGGTCATGATGCCGACGTCCGGTCGACCATTCAGGCCATGTTCGGTATCGACCCCCGGCAGACTGACAGTTTCGCGGCATACCGGGTACGGATCGAAGCGAACGGCTCCACGATAAAAACATTTATCAATGGTAAACAGATCAGCGTGTTCACCGACGCCACATTTAGTACCGGGAGTGCCGGTTTCCGCCAGGCTCAGAATGAGATCGCAGTCGTGGACAGCGTTGTTGTCACGTCACTCGGCACTGGTGGGACGCTGTTCAGTGATGACTTTTCGGGGAATCTCTCTAAATGGAATCCGGCAATCGGCACGATCGCGGGCGGCCAGCTCACCATAGGACCGAACCAGACGATTTTGAGCGCCTCCGGGAGCGCCTGGACCAATTATGCCTATGAGGTAACGATAGAAAATATTCCAAGTACGTGCGCCGGGTTGGTTTTCAGGGCTCAAGACACCAACAACTACTACATGTGGCAGTTTACAGCGGACAACAACCTTCGAATCCATAAAAAATCGGGCGGCTCCTGGAGCGTTATGCAGACGATCAATTTTACCGATTCGCTGAACTCGCTGTCAATGACAAACGGCAACACATCATACATGGAAAGGCTTTCCGTCGCCACGCTCAAAAACGCCCTGGACCAGGCGCTCCCGGTTTACGATGTCGATTTTCAAGGGGACATTCCGGTTTATATTCATAAAGTAAATGAAAACCGGGATGTCTATTTCTTTGGAAATGTCTCGGATAACGCGCTGACGACAACGGTAAAAATACGCGGGAAAATATCTCCCGAATTATGGAACCCCCACACCGGGTCAATGTCCGCCGCTCCCTGTACGTACAGCAATATAAACGGTCAAGACATCACGAGCGTCAATCTCACTCTTGGCTATCTTAAGTCAACCTGCATTGTTGCCGACCAATCGACTTCTGTGCAAAAAATTCTTCAAGGAAAAACCGATCTACTGGTAAAGCCGGTAATCAAAAAAACCGTTGCCGGCGGGTTGCGTATCTGCTTGCCTTGTGGAATTAAGAATTGGGAGGTGGTGAACTTGCAGGGGAAAATCCTCTATAAAGGTTCGAAAGAGACAAGCATTGTTATTCCCGCCATTACGCGGGGAGTATACATTCTTCGTTTTATCGGTGTCAACGGACAGTACGCAGTAAAATTCATAGTGCAGAATTGATTCGCAAGCGGTCAATTGATCGCGTATTCTGCATTGTTATGAAAAACAAAATATCCTGGCCGTTGCATTACAAAAGGAGAAAAAGTATGAGCGAATCATCGGGAAAGCACAAAATCAGCCTCGTTCGTTTTAAGATGGCGCACAGGTACCTCATTCTAATGGTTTTCTCGTTTGGTCTGTGGAAAATCGCCGCCGCCGCCGGCCTGCCCTATCTGCCCGGCGTTACCGATCAGGGGATCGTGCTTCGGCCCGATGCGGTTGGAGGAGCAAATTACACATGGGATGGCGGAGGCGTTCGTGAGGCCAACATCAACAGGGAGGGTAACACCTATGATATGTATTATGACGGAGCAGCCACATTTGGTGAAAATCTCTGGCGCGCATGTCTTGCAACCAGCACCGATCTTATCCATTGGACTAAGCAAGGCAAAAAGCTGAATGCCGCAATAGATGATGACCCGACGGGAGCTTCCAAGGGGTATCGAGATTGGAAATCAGCCAGTTCTCCATGGATAATTAAAGAAGGTGCAACGTATTACATGTTTTATCTCGGCTGCCTCAGTGTCTTTGGCGGCGGGATTCCTTCTTCACCCTACTATACGCTCCTGGCAACATCAACAAGCATCAGCGGCCCGTGGGCCAAACGAAATTATGAAAGCGGCAAAGAAAAACATGTGCCGTTTTACACGGATGCGTTACACGAATGTTCCGCGCCGGGATGCGTTATCGTTAATCCGAAATGGAAAGGAACCGGCGATATACTCAATAAAAAATATCTGCTTTTCAGCTGCGGCAGTTTTGCCGAGAGCATTGTCCGTACCAATGATTTAAGCATAACGGATGCCTATGATGCTGCAAGCCCGAATTTCTGGACCTATGATCCGCAGTATCTTTTTCCGCCTGAAGATTGTCCAGAGAACTCTTCGATGTACTATGAACCAGCCAACGGCTATTACTTTTTATTTATTAACCATATCCGTACCCCTCAAAAAGATTACACGGATGCGGCGTGGGTATATTGGACAAAGGATATTGACCACTGGGACCAGAACAACAAGGCAATCGTGATCGATTCCAGTGTCAGTACCTGGGCCAAGGGGGCGATCGGGATGCCGACGGTCGTTAAAGTCGATTCTACAAAGCTTGCGATTTTCTACGATGGATGCGTAGGAAACGGCACGGGGCACTTAGGCAGAAGCATCGGTCTCGCCTATGCAAAATTGCCTCTTCAACCGCCGCCCGAAAACAGGCGCCGCGCGTCCATATACATAACCGCCGATGATATTTATGACCTTTATGTCAACGGGACGCTGGTCGGGTCAAATTCCGACTGGAGTGTAGCGGAAAAATATTCCGTAACCCTTACGGAAGGAAAAAATGTCATCGCAATACGGGCCGTTAATTCAGGTGGTTCCTCAGGCCTGCTTGCGGAGATCGCCCATGATGACCTCTGGATTGAGACCGGCACCGATTGGAAAATCAACACCCTGCAGCAGTCGGGCTGGAATACGGTAAACTTCAATGACACGACGTGGGCGCGTGCATCGGTCGTCGCTTCCTATGGCAGCGCACCGTGGAACATCCTTAGAGGCATGCCTGATATAACGGTCGCACAATGGATCTGGGGACCGGCAAGCGCTCAAACGGTCTATTTCCGCTATACGATAAATGTTCCTAATGACCCGCCGGTGCGTACTGTCCGCACGGCGGCACATGGTGCGGCCGGCAGGTTTGTCTTCTCAATCAGCGGCATGGAAAAAAGATACAACATTGACATTTCAGAAGTTCGAAGCATCAGGATATACGATCTCAGGGGAAGAACGGTGCGCGCGCTTGCCGTGGCGCCGAACTCCCGCGAAGCCGCATGGGACCGCCGGAATGCCTTCGGCGCGATAGTTCAAGGTGGCGTGTATACGGTCAATTTCAGGGGGAAACACAGTGAACGGACCGTTTCGCTGCATGTTGAATAGCCCGGGGCAGATCACCATGCAAACCTTTTCTTGATCGTACACTTTACAGAAGGATTTTTATATGTTTAAAATCAACCATGTTCATTCAGACAGCTTCAGGGCACGCGGTTGTTCAAGGAGTACCTTGATTTTGTTTGCCTGTTTGACGCTTGTTTCCTTAAGCTTCGGGCAGCAAACTATTGTACAGCAGCATGGCCAGCTTCGGGTGCAGGGAAACCGCATCCTCGATAAAAACGGCCAACCCGTCAAATTCGACGGCATGGCACTTTACTGGAGCCAGTGGAAACCCGCCTTTTACAATGCCAGTTGCGTCAACTGGCTGGTGAGTGACTGGCGTTGTTCCATCGTGCGCGCCTCCATGGCCGTGGGATCGGGTGGTTATCTCACCAATCCCACCGGGGAAACCGCCAAGGTGAAGGCAGTGGTGGATGCCGCCATCGCCGCAGGGATCTACGTCGTCATCGATTTTCACGAGACCGGCAATGGCAATACCGATCTCGCCGCGGCCAAGACCTTCTTCAACGATATGTCAAAGACGTACGCACAATATCCCAACGTCATTTATGAAACCTGGAACGAGCCGGACAACACCATGGCCTGGGCCACGGTAATCAAGCCTTATCACGAGGCGGTCATCCCCGTAATCCGCGCCAACGATCCGGACAATCTCATCCTGTGCGGCACCAAGAGTTGGAGCCAGGACGTGGACGAAGCATCCCTGAACCCCATCACCATCAGCTCGAATATCATCTACACGTTGCATTTTTACGCCGCCACCCATAAGCAATCGTTGCGCGACAAGGCCCAGATTGCGCTCAACAACGGCATCGCGCTCATGGTCACCGAAGGAGGATTAAGCCAGGCCAGCGGCAACGGTGCCATCGACACGGCCGAGGCGCGGCTGTGGTTGAATTTCATGAACGCGAATTACATCAGTTGGATGAACTGGTCCATCGCTGATCTCACCGAAAGCTCGGCAGCTTTGG
>CAISVC010000677.1 GCA_903888815.1 uncultured Fibrobacterota bacterium | reverse complement strand
GGCTAAAGTAGTATTGAGCGGAATGAAACTAAAATGTCACCCGCTTTTTCCCAATATCTTTTACATGATGATTCCCGGAACCGGAAAAAAGAGCGGAATTAATCAGGATAAAAAAGAGAAAATTAGGCGGGATTTAACAGCTCTTCTTACGACAATTACGGCCGACTATGACCGGATAAGCATGCACGGCGTTCGGCGTGAACTTCTTGAAAAACAGGCGGAATCAATCGGCCTGCCGCTTGAAAAAATCTTCATTTCAAAAAAATCAAGCAACGAAGAGTACGAAGGGAAAATGAAAGATGTTCTTCTCCGGTATAAAAACGAAGGAGTAACATCTGTCGCGTTCGGAGATATCTTTCTTGAAGACTTGAAAAAATACAGGGAAGGAAATCTTGCGAAGATCGGATTGAAAGCGATTTTCCCGCTCTGGAAACAGAGCAGCTACGTTCTTGCAAAGAAATTTATCGACCTTACGTTCAAGGCAATTATCACCTGTGTCGACGGGAAACAGCTGGATGGCAGATTCTGCGGCCGGGAATATGACAACACCATGCTCTCCGAACTGCCGAAGAACGTCGATCCCTGCGGCGAGAACGGTGAGTTTCATTCATTCGTATATGCAGGTCCCATTTTCAAGAATGAGATTTCCTTTAAAAAAGGCGATATCGTTTTACGGGATGAACAGTTTCATTTCTGTGATCTGACGCCTTAATTGGTTAACTGGCCATAAGGTAAGCGTCCGGCGAACTACATGGTAGGAATACCTCATGGACGGGCAAAAGGTTAACACACCGCTCCCCTTGTTAACCTTTTCATTTGAATATTATCGGAAAAATCAAGGGTTTGTTCGGCGATTTTGTTATATTACTATAAGATAGACGAATGAGGGCAAGGGGCTAAGAACTCATCATCACAGAACAGGTTCCCTATGACTAGGATTAACACTTTTTTTGCGGCAGCAGCGATGTTATTCGTTTTTGGCAATACCTATGCAAAAACCGGCCAGACAATCCCTTGGAACCAGCTTGGGGCCGAGGCTGTAAAGCAGTCCGGCTGTAAGGGACTTGCAGTTACCGAAGTTTGGAACGGATACCAGCTCGAATGCCGGATGCAGGCTTTGCAGGCCGAGGTGACAATGAACGGTGCAAAGATAATCTCCACGTCAAAGAGTGAAGGAGGCGGGTCATTTACGATAAGAGCTTCCCGGCTTGGCCGTGGAACGAAGATGCAGAACCTCCCGGCTGTCGCGGATTGGATGACCATGAAGGATGGGGTGGTAAGGACCGCTCGCAATGACATCGCGGAGGAATACACGACCTCGGGCGACGGAATCAGGCAGGATTTTGTGATTAACAATAAATCTGAAGGACAGGGGGAACTTTTATTGGATATTGCCCTTGAAGGGGCAGGGGTAACGACAAAAAGCATGCAGGGCGGGATCGAAGTGCGTCTCTCTTCTGGCAGGACTCTTGCGTATCATGCTCTGAAAGTAACCGACACCGAGGGACGTGAGCTTGCGTCTACCTTTGTAGAAGCAAAAAACAATGTTATCACTATTGCAGTTGACGATAAAAATGCAACGTATCCTGTCCGCATTGACCCCACGATTTCGGACGCGGACTGGAGCGCTCTCGGCAGCGGCGTTAACAGCTCCGTAGATGCCCTTGCGGCCGACAGTTCCGGTAATCTTTACGCAGGCGGGTGGTTCAACATTGCGGGAGGAACATCCGCGAACTATATCGCCAAATGGAACGGCAGTGCATGGAGCGCTCTCGGCAGCGGGACGAACTATTTGGTCTATGCCCTTGCGGCTGACAGTTCAGGAAACCTTTACGCCGGGGGGGGGTTTGACAGTGCGGGCAATGTAGCCGCAAACCATGTTGCTAAATGGAACGGCAGTTCGTGGAGCGCTCTCGGCAGCGGCGTTAACGGCCCCGTAGAGGCCCTTGCGTTTGACAGTTCCGGTAATCTTTACGCAGGCGGGTATTTTGACACAGCGGGTGGAGTGGCTGCGAACTATATCGCCCGATGGGACGGGAGCGCGTGGAGCGCTCTCGGCAGCGGCGTTAACGGCCCCGTAAAGGCCCTTGCGTTTGACAGTTCCGGTAATCTTTACGCAGGCGGGTGGTTCAACATTGTGGGCGGATCCGCGAACTGGATTGCCAAATGGAACGGCACCGCGTGGAGTGCTCTCGGCAGCGGAATAGGCGGGACACTTGCTTATGTCGATGCCATTGCGGTTGACAATAATTCCGGGAACCTTTACGCAGGCGGGATGTTCGACTCAGCGGGCGGAGTGGCCGTGCACAATATTGCCAAATGGGACGGGAGCGTATGGAGCGCTCTCGGCAGCGGCGTTAACAGCACCGTAGAGGCCCTTGCTATTGACCAATCGGGAAACCTTTACGTGGGCGGGGCGTTTACCACTGCTGGCGGAAAAGTTTCAAACTATGTTGCTAAGCTCACCACCACGGCGACCGCCGTGGTACCGCGCAGGGGCGACAATATATTACGGCCTTTCCTGACATACGACGCCCGTGCCGGTCTCATGCGTTTTCAACTGAAAGCCCCTGCGGAAATCGGCTATCGCATTTACTCGCTTACGGGCCGCTCGATATTTTACGCATCAGAAATTATGGGCGCCGGGGGCCATTCCATGAGAATAAATACGGGCCGTGCGGCGCGGGGCACCTATATTGTGAATTTCAAGGCGGGAAATGAATCGATACGGTTCCGACTGGTTGTTGACAGATAGAGCGGGAATTATGTAATCGTTCGGTAGACCCATCTTTATTTCCGGCAAATCCAGAGCGTGCCCGCCCCCCCTTTCCCTCTCCTCGCTGGAGGGGGAAACAATGGGGAGAGGTCTCTTGATAATTTTCTTTTTGCTTTTTTAACGCCTCACAACCCGGAAACCGCCGTTGGTGTACCCGTAGACTTTGCCCCTGTTGCCGCCGCTCCGGGCCGTGGAACGCAGGCCACCGCGTCGGTTGAAGTCGCAGTCCCACGAGCCCCCACGCATCACGCCGAGAGTTCCTGTAGAAGGACCCGTGGGATCGGTCTGGCTTCCGCTGCTGTAACTGCCATACCAGTCATTACACCACTCCTGCACATTCCCGCTCATGTCATACAATCTATACGCATTCGGCAGTTTTGTTCCCACTCTTGCTGTTGAGTTATTTGAGTTGTAGTACCATACAGCATTATTATCTATCGCCGCAGTATCTGCCGTCGTTGTCAGCGGATAACTCCCGCCCCAGTAAAAGTCCGTCGTGGTTCCTGCTCTGCACGCATATTCCCATTCAGCCTCGGTCGGCAGACGATACCCGTTCTTTGAAAAATCTACCGCAAGCCCACCCAAGGCCGTACACCAATTTGCCGGCGTGCCCCCCATCGTTATAGACGTAAACGTATACACCGTATCTTTTCCATCCCTCTTGCTCCGCGCATTGCAGTAAAGCACCGCGTCGAACCACGTTACTTGTTCCACCGACCGCAGCGAATCTCCGGTGAATTGAGACGGATTCACCCCCATGAGCGTAAGGTAATCTCCCTGCGTCACCTCGGTCGTGTCCATGTAGAAACCGCTCACCGTAACGGAATGAGCCGGCTGCTCATCGCTTGACCAACTATACCCGCCCAAATCAGGGTTGGGCTGTCCCATCTGGAACGTCCCGCCGGCAATACTAACCATGCCCGAGGGAGCAGGAGGCACAGGGTCATTGTCCGTAATCGTTACCGTGTGCACGGTCGTCGCGCCTGCAGTAGCGTTAGTCGGCGTCCCCATGGTAAGGATCACGGTCTCACTGCTTTCATAAAGCGCATCGTCCACAACAGTGAATGTTACATTACCGCTCGTTGATCCTGCGGCAATGGTAATGGAGCCGTTCGCCAGATTATGGTCGGCTGGATTTGTCGCAGTCCCGCTGACCGTATAGGGCACGGTCACGGTCAGGCTGCTTGACGCCGACAGCGTTGCAGTCACGGTCACCGTACCGACCGCTTCGTTCACGTTCTGAGATGCTGAACTAAACTGCACGGTGGGGGTGATATCGTTCCCGTCGGCCGGATTGCTCTTGCCGCATCCGGAAATCAGCAAAAAGACGGGTGTCATGCACAAAAACGCCACTGCACGCATACGCATGCGAAACCTCCTCCTTGAATGCTAACGATGGTGATAGGAATATATGACTGATACCAGAACCATCTCTTAACTTAAACAAAATTCTATCCCAAACCTTTTTGAAGACGTACGGTCGTTACTGTATCACAATTTTTTCTGTATGAATTTTCTCTCCGTTATGAATTTTTACAAAATAAACTCCTTTGGAAAATTTGCTTAAATCTATTTGTTTTGAATAATTGTTGACAATATTATTTATTCGCTCTTGATATTTTATTTCGCCTAAAACATTGAATACTTGTAAATGTAAATCCCTAGCAACGCTGTTTCTTAATGATATGGTAAATTTACCGAGACTGGGATTGGGATAACAATTAGGTCTGGTACTGAATTCTGGTGCTGAAGCAGCAATGGGAACTATGCCAGTTGTTACAGTACCTTTTCTGACAAGATGAGTCGTGCCGCTGTCGCGGTTGCTATCTTGCGGGCCATCTATGCCCATAGGGCCATTCAATAAATCATTAGAAAAAGTACCTAATATAGTAAACTCATCCCAACTACCCGCGTAATCTCCGTTCGGTAACCGGCACTGTGAGCTATCTCCAGTTTTAATATGACCTATAAATATTCCGGAATCGGCATAGACCCTTCCAGAAACAGGAGATGTTAACCCACTCGACGAAATGATTTGACCGTTACTGTTTAATTGAAGTACGATATTTTTTGAACCGCACTGAGAAAGCCCGGATGTTACAACACCAATTAATGAATCTGTAAGTGCGCCGGGGTTTGATATTCTTTTTAATACCATTGGTCCCACAGTTGCAAGATTATTTGAAATGAGCTGCCCGCCAATCGGAAATGAATCTGAAAAACCTATTTTAAGTATCCCTGAAAAGGCTCCGCTTACCGTTACGGAATAATTGCCAGTTACCGTACCATACATACTGCCATCAGTAATATTGCCATTGCCATCAAAAACCAGATAATCTAAACTGTCGATCTTAGGAACAAGAGGCGCTGTGTACAAAAACCATGGCCCGTTAAGGGTGGAATTCGAATACTGTGCAAATGCATTATTAGCGCTTAAGGTTATGCATACAATTACTGCAAAGAATAATTTCTGTCGAGTAGACATATAGCTTCCTTTCGGTGAAGTTGTGCCCTTTATGTCGGAGACTTTCCTGAGATTTTTAGGTTGATCTGACCGAGTTCCTGTCTGCGTTTCTCATCCACCAAAAAAAGAATATCGAAAATCCCTACCTGCCTGACCTGCCGG
>CAISVC010000676.1 GCA_903888815.1 uncultured Fibrobacterota bacterium | reverse complement strand
GTCTACAGAAAATAATACGATACACGGCGCCGGCGTTATGGGTGAGAATAAAAGATGCTGCCGTAGAACTTGCAGGCACTGCAATCGGCTGGACAATGGGCAGCCCGGCTTTTGCGTACCGCACGAGCGAGTGTAAAACGGTCTCGCTGCACCGCGAGATCGGGCGATTTACCGTGCATGTCGAGGTAATCGGCCGCAAGGAAAGATTGGCGGACATCCGGGGCTGCGACGTGGAGCTTTCGGGGATCGCAGGGGCGTTCATGCGCGCCGGCGTCGCGCAGGTCATCGGGCCAGCGGTGCAGATCAATGACCGGGAAGCGGGCGCGTTCGCGGAGCGGTTCTACGGTTTTCTTTTCAAGGGTGGTAACGCCGGAGAGGCGCTGCTCATGGCGCGCCGGAAACTGGCGGAAGATAACAGCGCCGTAACGCCGCTCCTGTACCGGCTCTATGGCGATCCGTGTTTTGCGATCGGCTATAAAAAAAAGAGCGCGAACGCCGACGGGCCGGAGAAAAAAAACATTACGATTGCGCATTCCGCTGCTGATTGTTACAATTATAATTCTGGCAATCCTTCTTGCAGTTCTTTTCATACCCTGGGGCGGAGATAATGTTATGTATCTGCCGGGGAAGCATTAACTCACCCCTTGATCCCCTCTCTTTGCGAAAGAGAGGGGGCGGGGGTGAGTTAAAAAAAAGGAATATATGAAACCAACAAATACATTACTTCCTCTCCTTGCCGCGCTCCTCATCGGCTGCGCCTCGACAGGCGGCAAACAGGCGACGAGCGAACGGTCCGGAAGCAGGCCGCTCTGGGTCGACAACCACCCCGCCTCGCCGACCTATTTCATCGGCGTGGGCAGCGCACGGACGGATGGCGATCCGGTCGCGGTGCAGGAGAATGCGCGTATGGCGGCCCTGAACGATATCGCGCAGCAGATCGAAGTGATGATAGCTTCTGACGTAAAATTGAACGAGCACAATGTAACGATCAACAATACCGTTGCGCTGGACCAGAGCATATTCCGGAAAAATATCCGGACATCAGCCCAGGCGGTCCTGCAGGATTGGGAAGTGCAGGCGACATGGAGCGATCCGGGCGGGCGCGTGTACTGCAAAGTCGTTCTTGAAAAGAAAAAATATTACGACCGCGTCAATAAAAAGGTCAACGACGCCATAGCGCTTGCAGGAGATGCGCTTGCCGCGTCGGAGCAAGGGCCTTTCACGGCCCGGTTGCGGGAACTGAATAAGGGCATATCGGCTTTAGATGAATTTCTCGGTAATGCCATGAGGGCGACTATCGGCGGCAAGGAAATAATTCTGAACAGTGAATTGCCTCGAAGGCTTCAAGCGTTATTGTCGAGCGTCGAGATAAGGCCCAACGTCTCCCAGGTTAAATTAACGGCCACCACCGCGATTCCAGATTCCCTCGGTGTGCGGGTGTTTGTTGGGGGACAACCTGATTCTTCGGTAGAGGCAGCATGGTCGGCATCGGTTCAGTCGGTTCAACCCGGCGGAATGCCGGTAAGGAAAGACGGATTGCATATAGTCATGTTAAACGCGGTTCCGGCATCGGCAGGAGTGGTGACAATCACTGCAACCGTTAATCTTGGAACACTTGCATACGATTTGTTACAGCGTAAGTTTGCGCTTCCATCCGGATCCTTCACCATCAGCCGTCAAATCCCGCGTATATTTCTTTCGGCGACCAATGCCTTCTCCAAGCGACTTCTGGATCGCCTGACAACACGGTCGGCGGCAATGCTGGCACCGTCGCCCGAAGAGGCCGACCTTATCCTGTCCGCACAGTGCGAGCCTTCCGGAGAACCGGCGCAGGCTATGGGCATCTTTCGGGCAAAGGCACTTTTAACAGTGCTTTTGACTGCAGGTAACGGGAAGCGAATACTTGATATTTCGGAAGAATATTCCGCGGCGGACGCGCAGTCCGGCGCCCGCGCCCAGGCAAACGCGGAAAAGGTGGCGCTGGATGCGGCGGTCAAGAGAGTGGAAGGGGCGTTTTAAAAACACATGGTGCACAAAAATATGGACTGGAGTGGTGCAGCGATTGGTATGTCCCATATTCCACCGGAAGTCAAACTGACCCGCAAGGCACGTCGTCTGGAAGGTACCGCGTGATGCGTGGGGGCTCGAGCGCCAACTTCGTCGGCATCCTGCGTTCCGCGTACCGCAGCCACAACGGCCCGTACTACAGTTACGGCCTCTACACCGGGTTCCGTTGCGTGAGGCGGTAGAGGTATTTACGCTTTTTCCCTTTTTACACTTTTTACCCTTTCATCCCGCGCGCAGCGCGGCAAAGGGGTTTTGCAGGATCGGACAGCGCCCCTGAATCCCCCGGCGGGGGACTTGACAGGAGAGGATAAATCCGACCTCACCCGGCCTGCCTTCGGCAGCCCACCCTCTCCTGTCAGAAAGGGTAAGCGGGTAAGAAAAACTTCTTCCTCCCCGTCTCTGATAGGAGAAGGGGGCGGAACGACAGGAAAACCGGTTTCTGGAAGCAGG
>CAISVC010000675.1 GCA_903888815.1 uncultured Fibrobacterota bacterium | reverse complement strand
TATCGCCCGGGTTGTATCGCCCGCATTGTCGCCTTTCGCCCTTAAAATACCGCCGTTCACCGACACTTCCAGATTCGTCGATTTTGCAACAGGCCAGTTGATGCCCAGATTCAGTTTGTAGACACTGGTTTCATAATCAACTATCTTCTCTGTGGTCATACTCTGGAAGGCCATATAGGTGCCGATTCCGATCATACCCCCGTTTTTAAGAACATACCCGCCCAACAGATCTATCTTTCCAGTAGGCGATTTAAATACGTTACTGTCATTGCCTATATATTTATCGCTTTTCGGGGTGAGATAATCGAGGACATCATCACGCCGGTTGAAAACAGCACCAAGCGAAAACATGGGATACTGATTCCGGTTAGTAGAATCATGGTTGAGCGAATACGAAACAATCGCGCCGAAAAAAGGATCGGCAGGGTCATGATTCGGGTACATCGTATCCCTGGGACTGGGACGGAAAAAGCCGTACGACCCGTATACCATATTCGGATAGATGTTTATATTGGCCGGGTTCCTGAAAATACTGACTTCATCCATGAAAAAATCATCGTGTCTGCCCATAGCAATGACCCGTGCATCTGTTGCATAACTGCTGATCCAGCAACCTGCCAACAGAACAAGTAGTATTGCCTTTTTCATAGCAATCCTCCATTAACGAAAATTTTGGCTAATACCGTCCGCTTTTCTTCTTTCAATACCTGGAACCCTACCCGGATAGTACCATTTCGTGCACTATAAAACAAGATTCCTGTTGTCCCGCAATTACTGGGAAAACACAAAAGGATAGATAACTTCAGTCACATCGCCGGGTTTGTCTATCTTTTCAAAAACCCATCTTTTTATTTTGTCGGAAATAGCGGTTTCAAGTTCCTGATCCGCCATGGTCGACTCCGTCACCTGGCAGAAAATGACTTTGCCGAATTCATCAATTGCGAATTTAACGGTTATTTTCCCTTTCAGACCGGGCTTCTCTCTCAGACGCTTATTATACGCATACCGTAAGGCAGCCAGGTTCTGCATGACCACGCGCATGATGCTTGCCTTGCTTCTCCCGCCGATTAAAGAACCTCCTTTAAGAAAATCCGGTGCCGTAATTTTAAGGGAACCTCGTTTTTTCAGTTCAAGCCCTCCCCCTTCGTCACCGCCCATTAAATTGCCGATTAAATCATCGATACCGCCTGCTCCGCTGCCTCCGAAACCGCTTCCATAGCCGGCGCCATAACCGATACCGGCAGCCCCCTTGCGGCCGGAACCGCCGCCGCCGCCTGCTTTGAGGCCTCCGACGCCCGACAGGATGGCATCAATACCGGTGGCAAAACCCCCTTTTCCGAAAAGGTCGGCTGAGGCAACCGTTTTCCCTTTCACCTGGCCGGAAATAATACCCAGCACTCCGGAGCGCGTCACCCGCGCCCGCGGATCACCGCCGCCGCCGAATGTCCCGCCAGCCCCCTTGCTCTTGGATTCCTTCATCTTCTTGACGTCGGTTTTCTTTTCTTCGGTCTTTATCTCTTCTTTCTTCTCTTTCTTTTTCTCTTCCTCGGTCTTCTTCTGAAGGGTCGACGGCAATTCCTGGCCGCGCATGAGCCTTGCCATCCGCTCTTCAGGAACCTTCTGATAAAAATCAGTTGCGACCCTGACAAGTTCAACTGAAGTCAGCCACGTGCCGAAAATCACGCAGCAAATCAATGAGATAATCTCTAAATTACGCAGCCGTTTTTCTTTTTCAATGATGAAGATATCTTTGCGCTCCTTGAGCACCTCCATATATTCCTGTTCGCTCAAGAGCCGTCCCGGCTCCTCTTCTTCATCCTCAGCTTCGGCAGCTGCCGGGGCAACAGCCGCTGCATGTTTAGCGGCAGCGAAAGCAGGCGCAACCTCGACGAGCATGACTTCAGCCCCCACGGCTTCAAACTGTGCCTTGATCTTCATCGCTTCATGCTCATCGGCCTCCTGACGGACACAGATAGGTTTGGCGATAAGCGTATTGAGCACCGTCTCCGGCGAACTTCCCGACCAGCGGGCTATCTCCCCCGCAATGCGGGCGGCTTTAACCGTATCATCGCACTTTTTGATAAGTACTTTGTATTTCACAGTTACATTTCCCTTTCCATGACTGCAAAATTCATCTTGAGATATCCGACACTTGCACAGGTATTCATTATTTTGTAAAGCACATCGAAATCAACGTTTTTATCTATTTGAATGGTAACAATTCCCTCTATCTTGTTGAGAAGACCCTGCCGCACCATATCCTCTTCCTGTTTATACGTCGCCTTCAGTTTCTGCTCCATCTGCGGAATGATAGGATTCGCATTTTCCTGGGATATTTTCCGTACGTCCTCAGTCGGGACAACGGGATTGTTGTCGACAAGAATCATATCCGACGTAGCGGCAATCTGCACATGGATTTCCTTGGGCTTTATCGTTGACATCGAGTTGGGAAGCACCAGGTTATCGGAATTCGTCAGGATGCTGCCCTCCGCG
>CAISVC010000674.1 GCA_903888815.1 uncultured Fibrobacterota bacterium | reverse complement strand
TGCCAGCGAAGGCCTAACGGCGGCCGCCATACGATACCACCTGTTCCACTTTCCGGCATACCGCAATTGGTTCAGGTCAAAGTAAACATCGCCGATCTGTTTATAGAGCGCCGCCCTGAGCGCCGATTCGGGATAACGGTCCGCCGCCTTTTCGCACCTTCTGACATAGGCAAGACGCTCGCTGTCCTTGCCGCTTTGGTTCTCTGACAGGAGCAGCGCCACCGGATCCTGTTGCTGCACAGCCACAGCGGAATCCGTCGGCCGTGGTCCCGGAAAGGTGTTTTCAGCCGCAACGACGGCCAGACACAAAACCGTGACGATGAAAACGGATTTCATTTGCCGTCCCCTTCCTTTTTTTTGCTCTTTATCAATGCCGCGCACAGCGCAATGATCGTGGCGAGGGCGATAAAAGCAAGGGGGAACGAATAAAGAACGGTCCCGATGCTTGAGGAATTGGGGTTATACCCTTTTTTGATTTTCAGGACGCCTGGCGGGAGTTTGATCGCACGATGTTTCATACGGGATCCTTTTTTAACAGTGCATGGTCAATGGCTCCGGCGCCTGAAATCCGCCACGAACGGGCATTCCGGATCAGGCCCGAAAAACTCGTCGTCATAAAAGAGCGCTGTTGCGCGGCAGCCGCAGCGGCACACTTCGAGATACCCGCAGCTGCGGCACGGCTCCCGCGCCTTTGCCGAACAATTGCGGAAGCGCTGCAGATGCCTGGAAGTGTGCCAGCGGGACCCGATCTCGGCAATCTGTTCGCGGTCGCTGTTGTCAACAAACGAGCAGCCGGAGAATGTGCCGTCGCTTGTTACCGCGAGCAGAAGATTACCGGCCTCACAACCGGCCGCCGCGCACTTTTCAAGATCCACTTTTGGCGGACGATGGTAGAGGAGGGCCGGAATAAACGAGCAGTCGATTTTGAGTTCGAGCGACGACGGCCGTTGAACGCGCATGAGCCTCGGATAAAATTCACGGATCATCTCCTGCGTAAGCGCGTTTCCCCTGTAGCGGCTCCTCCCTCTGCCTGACGGCTTGAACTTAAGGAACTCGACCTCGTTAAGCCCCTCATCGGCGGCAAAGCCGATCACTTCGGCCAGCAGGGGGAAGTTATTGCGCGAAACCACGCAGTTGATTCCCGCCTGAACGCCCGCTTTCTTGAGCCGCCGTAACGCAGTGAAGGCCTTTTCGAATTCTCCGCTTCTTCCGTTGACGCCGTAATGGGTACCGATACCGTCCACGGAGACATTCACCTGGCCCATCAAGGTACAGATCGCGACTTCCCTGTCGCCGATGGTCTGACCGTTGGTCGTAAGGTTGGGCACAAGCCCGACTTCCCGGCAATAGGAAACAATCTCAGAAAAGTCCTCTCGTTCAAACGCTTCGCCGCCTCCGAGCGCCACATGAAACACTCCCATGGCGGCCAGCTGCCTGAGCGACGCTTTGAGCGCACCAAGCGAAAGCTCGGCGCCCTGCCGTAAGGGGTGCGAATCCATATAGCACCCGGCACATCCTCCGGAACAGCGGTTGGTCACTGCCCAGTGGACTTCGGTCGGCGCGGAAAGGTAGCCCTGCTGTCCGGTGCCACTCTCCCATAACGGAGAAGAGTCATAGCCGAGTTGACGCATGAAATTCCTGTCCACCCAGGCGAGAAACGGCGGGTTCGAAGATGCAATAATGCCGCCGAACGATTCGCAGCGGGCGCGGTCTATGGTCGGCCGTTCAGTTTTCATATCTGCCGATGCCGGGTGTTAAAATTCTTAAATTCTGTAACCGTTTTCAAAACGCCTTTCACAATATAAATAGCCCTCATGAAACGGGAAAGATCAATTAGTCAGCCGCCGTAAAATTTGGAGCTCTATACACAGGCCTTTTGAGTATTGAGTATTTTGCTGTCTTCCATAACAAATCAGGAACCATGTTGTCATGTCTCCGGTAAATGTTCGACAGTATAAATTTTCTTTGCAGTACCGTTGTGCACTTCTCGTTGCTTTTTTCACCGGGTGCGCCGCTCTTGCGCACGAACTTCTCTGGACGCGCAGGCTCATCGATCTCGTGGGTGCCACGACCGGCGCGACGGCGCGGGTCTTCGGCTGTTTTTTTTTCGGCCTCGCCGTCGGAGCGGCTGTTTCAAGCCTGGCGGCGGAAAGAATGAAAAACCGCGGCAGCCACGGCTGCCGCGGCTGGGCCGCACTTGCCGTCGCGCAGTTCGGCGTCGCGCTGCTTTCGGTGCCGATAGTGACGGTCACGCAGTGGAGCGGCGCCGTATGGCGCCTGCTCGGCGCCGAAGATTTACAGCGTTTCGGCGGCATTATTAAACTGGTTTTTTCACTGCTGATCCTTACGCCGCCCTCCGTCATGATGGGCATGACGCTGCCGCTCCTCCTGCAGGCGCTTCCGGGCGAATATCAGAGCCTGCGGAAACAGGGGACCATACTCTATGCGATCAATACCGCAGGCGGCGTTTTTGGCTTAACAATCGTCAGCCTGTTTGCCCTTCAGCGGTTCGGGGTGAACGGCTCACTGACCGCGACCATCGCGCTCAATTGCCTCCTTGGCCTGTGCTGCCTTGCACTGCAGAAAGCAGAGAGGAGCTCAAAAGCAGCCGTCAATGCCGGAATCGCAGATCCAGTTGAGCAGAAACCATCCGCTGCGGGGCTTCCGTTTTTCCTGGCTTTTTTCTCAGGTGCCGGAATACTGGCGGCGGAGATCCTCTGCCTTCACCTTATCCGTCAGGTCGTACAGTTTTCCCTGTATCCCGAAACAGCCCTGCTCGGCTGCGTTATCGCAATGCTTGCCGTGAGTTCCGCGCTGATACCCGGTCTCCTGCGGCGTTTTCCCTCCTTTGAGGAGAACCTGTTTCCTTTGCTCGTCGCCTGTTCCGGCGCTGCCGCGATCGCGGTCCCGCTCCTGTTTCACGGAATGACCGGCGGCCTCCTTCCGATACAGCCGAAAACCGGTGTTCCCGCTTTCATGGCGGACATGGTAAAATTGACAATCGCGAGCATGGGCGCCTTTATCCTTCTTGCCGGTTTTGTGTTCCCGATGACGTTCGTCCTTTTCGAAAACCGGCGTGGGGAGGCTTCGAAACGTGAATGGGGTATGCTGCTCGCGGTCAACGGTATCGGCGGCCTCATAGGCACCGAACTGGCGGACGCCGTCCTCATGCCTTTGTTCGGCATGAATGCCGGCCTCGGTATCATCGGGCTGCTGTATCTCATGACCGCAGTGATTGTTCTTCTGTTCCGGCGGAAAAAATTACGCTTCGGCTTTCTTCTCAGCTTCCCGGCCGTGTCCTGCATGCTCCTCTTTGCGGCCGGCATCGTGGTCGTCAAGGTTCACGTTTCACGGCTGCCGCTCCTCTCGCGTACTCACTGGAACAGCGGTGAAAACCGCGTTGTCGATGTCGCCTGCGGCCCCGAAGGCGTTGTTTCCGTCATCAGAAAGGAGGGGGGCGGCGGAGGCAAAGTGCTGGTTATGAACAACCTCTATTCACTTGGCGGAAGCGCGGCTCCGTCTGAGGAGCAGGGCATGGCCGTGCTTGCCATGCTCATGCATCCCGCACCGCGGAGCGCTGCCGTTCTGGGCGTGGCGACCGGCAT
>CAISVC010000673.1 GCA_903888815.1 uncultured Fibrobacterota bacterium | reverse complement strand
TCATGGATATTTCCGGGCACCTTTGCCCCCGGTCGAAGACAAGATCGAGGCATTGTGGCTGCTTGAACATCATCCCGGTGCTAAAAATTTTACCGATATTAAAACCATAAACTAAACCATCACGCTGTCCCATCGTCACGACGGGGAGAGGAGGGACATATTATGGAACAAACACGGTACGAACAAATCGCGGTAGCGAATGAGATCATCCGGCAACTGGGAGGCAATAAATTCAGGGTTATGACTGGGGCGAAGGATATTTTCGCGCTTGAAAATGGCGTGAGCTTCAAACTGCCAGGAGGCGGGGGATTTATAAAACATGGAATAAATTACATTAAGGTTTGGCTTGATCCGTCCGATACTTACACTATAGAATTTTGGAAATATCGGAAGTTGCACGGCCAAAAGATTGCGGAATATAGGGATATTTACAATGATCAGCTTCAAGATGTTTTCACAGAAGAAACAGGATTACAAACACATCTTTAACCTTTTACGGGGGCCGCGCATCCTCACGCGGAGAGGAGGGAGTATGATGAATAAGCACACACCGGGACCGTGGGAAGTTAGTTTTAACGGAAAAGGGACTTGGACTATCGAAGAGGTCGGCGGGAATCATCAATATGTCGCACGAACCGAACGACAGCAGGACGCCCGCCTCATCGCCGCCGCGCCGGAACTGCTGGAACATCTAAAAAAATTAGTAGGGCACCTTGATGCGAGGGACGCGGCACAATACCACGGAAGCACGGAAATCGTTAAACAGGCGCGGGTCGCCATTGCGAAAGCAGAAGGAAAAGAGGAGGTGATGACATGAAATGCAAATGCTTGAAATGCGGTCATGTTTGGGAGACGAGGACAGATAACAAGCCGTTGTGCTGTCCTGCGTGTAAATCGTATCGTTATGAACGCCCAAACCCCGGAATGCCGGAGAAGAAGGAGGAGAGCCATGAATAATCCAGTATGGAAATTTCTCACAGATAAAATATTAAATGACGTTGTTACAGATTGTAACATGCAGTATGGCGTTTGTCCATTTGGGTGCGGGAAAGACGGAGGGCCTAACTGTCACCAAAACATTAGGGATTTAGGCAGACACCGCCAGGTGAAACCAGGGAGGTGAAAATGAAAGGAAAGGATGGAAGGGAAATGAAAATCAAAGTAAATGAGAACATCGCGGTAGGGGTAAAAATTACGCAAACAATGGTAAGTCCGGCAGGGACGGCTTACGGGACAATCGATTACATGTATGAGGGAGTATGTATCCATAGTGCCACCACCGGGGCGATTCGCGGCGAGCCGAACCCCATCGCCATGCTCGACCGGAGCTATACGTGGACAGAGCCACATTATCAGGATATCCCCAATCCGGACCCCAAACCGGAAGGAACCACAGCAAAGATCAGTGCTGGATCATACGGTGGCCGCCCGGCATGGTGGGAGGAAAAAGCCCAAACTCACCGGCAAGCGATTATTGAGGCCGTCGCGCAGATCATAAAAGATTAACCCCGCTCCCGGCCGGAGGAGACCGCTCTCCTCCGGTTTCTTTTTGCCCCCCATGTTTCCCTCCGGGGCGGCGCGATGACCTTTGAACCAGCGAAACACTAACGCCGGGCGACGCTGACCTATCGGCACGACGGGGAGAAAGAGGGAAAAATGAACATCAATGAATTTGCAGATAGGATATATCGGGACCGATTAGAAGCATGGCCGAGAAAAGGCTACACGCACCTTGATCCAAATTTTGAGTGCGCGGTAAATGTAGCGCCTGGGGTAAAATCTCAAAATTGATAGTTCGTCGGCGCATCGATTGCCGTTGAATGTCTTTATATTTTGGACAGGTTAGACAAGATAATTTGCCGTGTCCGTGGTTGTATTGATCGCATTTATGGCAGTTCAGCTTCTTTGACCTCCATTTCAACCGTAATTTCATAATTGGGACGCGATCCGTCGAATAATCCCATGACTACGCGGGGCTCAACACCATCCTTTTCGGCAAGACGATTGCAAAATACAAGCCATGCCT
>CAISVC010000672.1 GCA_903888815.1 uncultured Fibrobacterota bacterium | reverse complement strand
CATGATCACGAAATAGAGACAGCCCAGAAAAAACAAGCTGAAACCGGACGCAAGCGGAAAAACTTTCATTTCTTTAAAATCCTCGTAAAGATATACGGGGTCCACCAGCTTGAACGCCTCTCTGCTCACCACCATCTTTTTTTCAATCTCGTTCGCAATGAGCCCTAGAATTTTTCCCCGGAGAAGCGGATCGGCGGTGCTGACAAGCTGGGTGTCAAGGTATGCCACATTCTCCGTAGCTTCGCTCTGGACTTTTATTTTAATATATTCATTGAGGTAGTTCACATACAGTGTCGCCAGATTTATGGTAAACGTCGAATCCCTCGATTGAATTTTCAAGGTGATGGTATTCAACTTGCCGTCTTTTGTTTTTTTCAAATACTTCGATTTTATATACTTCCCTATGGCAAGGGGCTTTGGCGGAATAAACGCCGGATCCCATTTTTGTTGAGCGGGATTCCAATATTTCCTGTATTTCTTCGGCCACGCATATTTGTAAATATCCGGAAGCAGGGAATATTTTTCGATCAGCTTCGCACTGAAATCCCTGCTATCAAGTATCATGTCCATTATATTCAGGCTCACATTGCCGCCGTCAAGGTTGAGCTGGCTGGCCACAAGACCGCCGATTGCACCAAGATCGGCGAGTGACGTCGATCTCTGGGATTCCCTTTCCTTTGGCGCAATAAGCGCCTCGGCTGCCCAGGTGGGTCCCTTGATGAGCGCTGCGATGAACCCCAGTATGAGTCCTGCTGTTAAAAGGCCGATAATGAGCTTCTTGTGCTTGATAATAACATAGATATACTCAAGCAGGTTGATCTCATTGCGATGTGCCCGTGATAATGCAGGGGTCAGCGGGATAGATTGCCGTGACATGGATGATTGCTGTTCCATAGCTGGTTCCGTGAAAGAAAGGTGATACAATATCCTGTTTTAAAACAAAATACTATTCCGGTCAGTGCTGTACCTGTGCGAATTTCAGCCGGCCTTGCCGATAAGGATGATTTCTGAAACAGTAGGTACGGTATGGTGCGGTTTAATGTTGATTTTTTCTGCCTTTCCGTAGCCGTTTGCCACGACGATTGAAAGTACGCCGTTTTCCTTTGCGGCAATCACATCCACTTCCGAATCGCCGATATACGCCGCAGAATCTTTCGGTATTGAATGCTTTTCGATCGCGTGGGCCAGCAGCTCGCTCTTCGTCATCCGTTTTTCACCCTCGTACATATCAGGATTGAAAATTCCAATAAAAAAATGGCGAAGATTGAATTTATCGAGAATTCTGATGGTCGGAATACGCCGCTTGTTTGAAACGATATACATGCCGATCCTTTGCCTTTTCAGCTCCGGCAGGAGTTCTGCAACCGCAGGCATGAGTCTGGTATTGGGGTAGTCTGTTGAGTCGTAAATCTCCCTGAACCTCCGGATCACCTTGCCCGTCTGCTCCGCCGTGATGCCGGGCGCAACTGCGCAGATTGCCTCCCTGAGCTGCAGCTGTATTATTTTTCCGGTATCATAGTTTTTTGCCCTGATGCCGCATTGCTTAAAGGCAAGCTTGAGGCTGTCAAGCACATCGCGGAGCGAATCCACGAGCGTCCCGTCAAAATCGAAGATAATGTTACTGAACTTCAACTTCATGTTATTGATCCTAAAACAAGCAGTATGCCGATGATTGCCACGGTCACCCAGCTTGGCGCATCTTTAATCGCAAAAGAGACCGGATCGGAATCCATTTCGTTCCGCTGCGCCAGAAACCATAACCGCATCAGCCAGTAAACGAAAATGGGCGCGATCATCCAGAGCCACAGCGGATTCGTGTATAACGTCTTCACCTGGTCGCTTGTGGCGATGTACAGCAGAAATACGAGCACGCTTAAAAGGCCGCTCGTGATTCCGGCGATTGGTATCAGGAGCAGGTCCTCCCTGCCATAGCCGCGGCCGTTAAAGCCGGTTGTTGCAGGAGCGGCGCATATCCGGAGCTCGGCGTACCGCTTCACAAAAGCAATGCTGAGAAAGAAAAACCACGAGAACGCCAGGAACCACGGAGAGACCGCAATGCCGGACGCAGCGCCGCCGGCAACAATGCGCAGGGAGTAAAAAAACGAGAGAACGATGACGTCGATCATGAGGATCTTTTTAAGTATCATTGAATAGGCTGTCGTCAGAATACCATACACGGCAAGCATGACGGCAAAACGAAAATTTACAAACACAAACGCTGATACGAGGCTTGCGCACAGCAGGATCAGGGCGGTTATGAGCGCGGTTCCGGCCGGCAGGGCTCCGCAAGCTATGGGCCGGTATTTTTTCACCGGATGGAGGCGGTCGGCCTCCCGGTCAACGATATCGTTTATCAGGTAAATGCCGGAAGCGGCAAGGCACATGAAGATGAAAGCGAAAGAGAGTGGCAGGTATTTATCCGTGTCGCTGATTTTATGGGCAAGCAGCAGCGGGCTGAACAGCAGCAGGTTTTTCACCCACTGGTGCGGCCGCATGGAGTTGAGCAGTAAAAGGAATTTAGAAGGTTGCATATATTTTGAAAGGTGCAAAGGTGCAGAGGTTCAAAGGTACAGAGGAAAAAACACCTTTTTTTTATTGCTGGGCGCTCCTTACCCCCGTGGGCGGTACCGGAATCTGCCGCAGGGGAGGATCGTTGAAATTTTTACCGCGTGCAATCAATACAAATAGTTAAGCAGCTGCCGTTCTGATCTCAGGCGATGCCGATCATTTGTTCCTGCCGTCGCCGTTTGCAGAAACCTCTTTTTGAAGCATCCCGATCTCACGCTGGATCTCGTCGAACTCCCTCAGCCTCTTGTCAAGATATGACCTGGTCATCCTGATTTTTTCCCGGATTCCCTTTGGGGTGAGCAGATACGACCAGCGGATGTTCTGCGGATCGTTTTTAAGCTTCTGCGCCTTGATAATGCCTTTTTTGACGAGACCGCCCAGCACGTAGTTGATTTTTCCCAGGCTCACGTCAAGCTTTCCCGCCAGCGTCCGCTGCGACGCAGCCGGATTCAGTTCGATTTCTTTTAACAGTTTGTATTCAATCATGGATGCGCTCAAAACAGGGCGGATATCAGTTGTTCAACCATTGAACACCAAAGGAATAGTATACATCCGGGGATAGGGGAGTGCAAGAGGTTCTTTGCTTGAACGAAAAAGCTCGAGCGGGCATATCCGCAACAAATAATAAAGAGGATATCGCGGACTCCTGAGAGGAATGATGCCCGGTGGGATTCTTATAGTCCTCGAAATGCGCCCAGGCTGCGGACAAAATCGTCCGGCATGCCGAAGTCGAACCGTTTCGCAGACACCATTTCCAGCGCAAGATACCCTTCCTGCTGCCGCTGAAGCTCCTGGGCGCGGGTGAGCTGGAATTCTCCATTGTCGCGGATGTTGTCCCGGATCATCTTCCCGAGGATGTCGTAAATTGACGGCGCAAGCAGATGCATGCCAAACCAGCCCAGGAATTCATCGTTACCGAGTCCGTCGACACGCAAGTTTCGCCGGGCGGTCCGGACATCAGGCTTTTCGATGATAAGCTGGACATCGATCAGACGCGGATTGTCTGCATGCCGTTTCCCCGCTATGGTGCCGAACCCTTTTAATTCGTCAGGGCCGATGCGGTTCACCGCGGAAACCGAGCGGCCGCCGGAAACGGCGGCCATACGCGCCATTTCCTGATAGGGAGAAACCGGGTCGCCGCGGAAAAGGTGGTCGCCGAGGCAGAGCAGCACCGGCTGGTTTCCGGCAAAATCGCTGGTCTGGTACACCGCGTGCCCGTATCCTTCCTGCTCGCGCTGGATAACAAACCGGACGCGCTGCGCAAGCCCGCGCATAATGTGAGCTTCATTAAGGAGGCGGGGATATTTTTCGAGGCGGCGGAGATAGTCGTCACCCGGCCCGTTGAGATATGCCCGGACAGCCGCGTCATCGCCGGGCTGGACGATGATGCATATTTCTTCAATACCGGCCTTGACAAGTTCAAGAAGATGGTAATGGATCACGGCGCGGGCCACGCCGTCGGGTCCGACCACGGGAAAAAGCTCCTTTTTCACGGCGTGCGACGCGGGGAAATGCCGTGTTCCCAGACCGGCTGCAGGAACGATTGCTTTCCTGACAGACATGACAGGCATGACAGGCATGGATTTGTCGATTTTCTCCAAAAAGCACTCCTGTTCCGGGGATTTAATTGATCTCGAATTCGCAATCACACTGCCACCCGGTTCCAGCCGGCTGCACCAAAAAAGAACCGTTGCGCGCCGAATTCAATTGCCCCGGGCGAGCTTCCTTCGAAAATGTCAGGTGTCACGCCGGTCCGGCGCGAGTATTCGACCGCTATCTGGGGAATATGCTCTTTCAGCGCAGCAAGCTTTCCGAACACGGCCACCGTGCCTCCGGTGCCGCCGCCCGTGATTTTCGCTCCGTAAAGTCCTTTTTTCGGGCCGCGGTGGCGCACCGCATTCACGAGAAAGTCGACCTCCTCCACGGAAAGGTTGCAGTTGTTGCGGTAGCTTTCGTGCGCGCCGTACATCGCTTCGCCGGCAACAGCAAGAGAAGCTTCATCGCCGTTTTTGGCGTCACCGAGGGCCTCGATGAAGCGCAAAACCCTCTCGTTCTCTTCAACAGGGTGGCGTGTCGGGCCGCGTACACGGTAGCTGGCGTCGGGCTGGATCCTCGTCACCGGATCGTCGTGGGTCTTGTATTCGGCGGAAAATGCCGAGCCCACCATGGTTTCAGGGAGGAGCTTCAGGTAGCGCGAAGTAAGCTCTTCCACGGAGATTTCGGTGAGATAATCCACCGGCTCCAGTCCTTTACTACTGCGAATGCTGTTGATGATCCGTTTGCCCATGAAGGCGCCAATGCGGACATCGCTGTAAGGATTGGCCGCCACTGAATGGCGAACCATGGAATTGATGCCGATAAAACCCGTGCCGGCCGGGATAGTAACCTCGCCCACGATCGAGCCGGGACGGCACAGGATGTGCGTGAGCCGCTGCTGCCGTCCGCTGGTGACGGCGATCTGGTCCATGATGCCGCAGGGTGCGCCCACCACATGGTTTTCCGCCATCTGGCCCAGCCGCGCGATGCGGGCGGCGTCAAGGTTCAATTTCATATAGGCATTAAGGCAGGAAAGCGCGCCGATCTCCACTGCGGCGGAACTGCCGATTCCAACGTTCATCGGCACAGCGCTTAACAGCAGGAGGCTGAAACCGTAGGGGAGTTCCACCGATTCCTCTTTTAACAGGGTGAAAATGCTGCCGGCGATATAAGCAGCCCAGGACACCAGGGGATTTATATGGCAGATTTCACGAATGTCGTTATACCCGGCCAAAGTGTCGCCGGAAGTAAAGTAATCGAGCGGAACGCGCGTTTCAACCGGAAGACTGCGTTTACCTATCTGCATGGTGCGGATGCGCAGGGTCCGGTCGGTGCGCGGCTGCAGGGCGATAAGCATGCCGCGTCCCAGTACCGCTTCGCACACGTTCGCGCCCGAATAGTCGGCAATGCCGCCCATGACGTCAAGACGCGCGGGTACGCGGGTGACCCAGATTTCACCGCTGTTGAAGTAGCCGGCCAGACCCGTGGGATCGTTATTCGGCTTTCTAAGCAGCAGTCCAAACTCCGCGACTTCGAAGGGCATTTGTTCGAAAAGCATAAGAAAAGCTTCCTTTCTAAGCAATCGTGTCTGTTTTTCTATGAAAATTCCAGGCGTGCTGCAGTATCTGCCTGATATCCGTATATTGAGCTTTCCAATTGAGCATTTTAAGGGCCTGTGACGGATCCGCTATTAATACCGGGGGATCGCCTGCACGGGGAGGAGCAATGCGGTGCCTGATTTTCCTTCCCGTAACCTCTTCGCCCGCGCGGATGATCTCAAAGATTGAATTGCCTTTTCCCGTGCCCAGATTGACCGATAATCCAGGTAGTTCGTTTTTGTCAAGGAGTTTCAGGGAAAGCACATGCGCCCTGGCAAGGTCAGTGACATGGATATAATCCCTGATACAGGTCCTGTCCGGTGTCGGATAGCCGTTTCCGAAAACGACCAGTTCGTTACGCCGGCCGAGAGCTGCGTCCAATGCGAGCGGGATAAGATGGGTCTCCGGATTATGCACCTCGCCGATGTCGCCGTCCGGATCCGCTCCTGCCGCATTAAAGTAACGGAGTGCGATATAGCCGAGTCCGTAGGCATGATGATAGTCCCGCAGTATCCTTTCGACCATCATTTTTGAGGCGCCGTAAGGATTCACCGGGTTTAGAGGCTCCTTTTCAGTAATGGGCACGGCAGCCGGGATTCCATATACCGCGCAGGTGCTGGAAAAAACGATCCTGTTGACGCTGTTTTTCCGCATAGCGTCAAGGAGCGAAATGGTTCCGGCAACATTGTTGGCATAGTATTTTGCCGGATCAAGAACCGATTCGCCGACATAGGCAAAGGCTGCCAGATGAATTACCCCTTCGATCCGGTACGCAGCAAAGACCTGATTGAGGCGATTCCGGTCGCTGATGTCGCCGGTCTCAAACGGCCCCCATTTGACCGCCCATTCATGCCCGTAAATCAGGTTGTCGTAGCATACCGGGGTATATCCGTTTTTATGCAGTTCTTTGCAGACATGGCTGCCGATATAACCGGCCCCGCCGACAACGAGAATGGCTGGAAGTGATTTCGGCATTGATTATTATCTTCTTAATAAAGATATCAAAAACAGGTTTGATAAAAATAATATAGCGCGGACTCATATCCTCTTTTGCTTCTAGGGGCGTATTCTGGCCCATGCGATTGGAAACAGCGGAGTCAATTGAGTATTTTGTACGCTTGCAGTTTTTCTCCAATAACAGTGCATTAAACCGCAGGATATCATTTACTGCGAAGGAGTTATTATTATGATCGTGAAAGACATCCACATCCTTCTTGAAAAACTTGACGGCTTATGCGTAAAAGTGCTTGAACGGGCTGTCGGCAGCTGCGTTACCAGGGGCCACTACGAAGTGCGCTGGGAGCACCTGTTCGCCGAGTTCCTCGATGAAGCGGAAAGCGACATCCCGCTCATCATGCGCCGGTTTGAGGTGGATACAGCCGGTTTGCGTAAAGCGCTGAATGCAGAGCTGGAGAGCCTGCGGACCGGAAACACCGGCAAGCCCGCATTTGCGCCGCCGCTCATCGAAGCGCTTGAAGAGGCGTGGTCGCTGGCATCGCTTGTTTTCGGGATTGAAAAGATTACCTCGGGCACACTTTTTATTTCTGCGTTTGAAAAGGTCCGCTATAGTACATCTCTGTATATCGACCAGTTGCGCCAGATAAATAGCGAAGTGCTCAAGGCCGAGTTCTGCAAGATTACGGCGTCGTCGCAGGAATCCGTTGCAGCCCCGTCTGAAACAGCGCCAAGGACGACTTCGGCCATGACCCCCGAGGTTTCCGCCGAAGTCCTGCGGAAATTCTGCACCAATTTTACCGATGATGCCCGTGCCGGAAAAATCGACCCGATCCTCGGCCGGGACGATGAGATCCGGAACTCGCTCGATATTTTAAGCCGGCGACGGAAGAATAATCCTATTCTCGTGGGCGAGGCCGGCGTCGGTAAAACCGCCATCGTGGAAGGACTGGCGCTGCGCATCGCGGCCGGCGATGTGCCTGACCACCTGAAAGGTGTTGATCTCTGGGGCCTTGACCTTGGCCTCCTGCAGGCAGGCGCCAGCGTCAAGGGTGAGTTTGAGAAGCGGCTCAAGAGCGTGATCGACGCCATCAAGGGAAGTGCCACGCCGACGATCCTGTTTATCGATGAGGCGCACACGCTCATCGGCGCCGGCGGCGCGGCCGGCCAGAACGACGCGGCCAACCTGCTCAAACCTGCGCTCGCGCGCGGCGAGCTTCGCACCATGGCCGCGACCACCTGGGCCGAGTACCGCAAGTACTTTGAAAAAGACCCGGCGCTCGCGCGGCGGTTCCAGTTAGTCAAGGTCGAGGAGCCGGATGAGGAAAAGTGCGCCGTGATGCTGCGCGGCGTGGCCGCGAGCTACGAAAAGCACCACAAGGTTCAGGTGCTCGACGAGGCCCTCGATGGGGCGGTCAAGCTCTCACACCGTTACATCCCGGGCAGGCAGCTTCCCGACAAGGCCGTCAGCCTGCTGGACACCGCCTG
>CAISVC010000671.1 GCA_903888815.1 uncultured Fibrobacterota bacterium | reverse complement strand
CTCTACAGTTCTGTGAAAGTGGTACACATACTACATTTTCAGGCTCGCAGAACCCGCTTCGCCTGAAGCCCTATCCTAAATATAATCATTAATTTTTAAAAAATACCCATTTTTAAAAAATTAGAGGGTGGACCATATCACCCCAAACGTGCTGGAATTTGAGACCCAAAGGCCTGCAAGAAGACAATTGAATTGTTTTCGGCAGGTAATGTTCATGGTCGTTCTTATAAATAACGCTGTTATCTATAATGAGACCTAAGGGCAGATCAACGACGCCACTGCCTTCTCCGTTCCCTCATTTCCTTGAATATTTTCAGATAATGCTCCACCCGCCACGCTGCGATTTCTCCTGACTCCACCAGCTCGCGAACTTTGCACCCCGGCTCATTCTCGTGGATGCAGTTGTTGAATTTGCACTTGCCGATCTGCTGCTCGAGTTCCGGAAAATAGGTCGCGATGTCTTCTTCCGGAACAGGCGGCAGGTCGACAAACGTGAGCCCGGGCGTGTCGGCGATATAGCCTCCCTTCGGGAGCGGCATGAGCGTGACGCAGGTCGTGGTATGGGTGCCGCGGCCGGTCGGGCCCGAGACTTCGCCTAAAGTAAACTCCCGGTCAGGAAAGATCAAAGACAGCAGCGCGCTTTTCCCGACGCCCGAGAGGCCGGCAAAGGCGGAAACACGGTCTGAACAGCGCTGCATGAGTTCCGGGAGTCCGGCGCCGGTAGTGGCCGAGGTCAGGAAGACAGTATAGCCGCACCGCTTGTAAACATTTGCAATGGTTTCGAGCGAAGCGGACTCGGCAGGGGCGAGGCGGTCGTTTTTGTTGAAAACAAGCACCGGGGCCAGGCTGTACGCTGATGCGCACACGAGGAAACGGTCGGTCGCTTCGAGATCGAGCGGCGGTTCCTTGACAGTGCAGACAAGGATGACCTGGGTGAGGTTGGCCAGGGGCGGCCGGTTGAGATAGCTTGTTCTTTCATGGATTTTAAGGATTATTCCCTCACGGGTATCGTTGTTTGTTACTTCACAATCGACCATATCACCGACACAAACGCGTTTTCTGTCTTTCTTGAGCAGCCCTCTCGTTGCCGCCCGTATTGTCCCTTGGTCGGTATCAATAATGAAATAGTTTTTCTGTTCCTCAATTATTCTTCCCGTAATAGTCATAATAACTTCACTAACAATAAATTTTGTTGTCTTGATTTTCGAACGAAACAACAGCTTGACAGTCCCCCCACACTGAAAATGGTTGCTTGGAACTACTGGTACCCGGGGGTGACTGGGCACAGCAATCCAGAAAATGAGTTTATTGTTTTAATATATTTTAGACTTATCATCCATGGCGAAAATTCTTTATTTCGATTGCCTGAGCGGCGCGAGCGGGGACATGCTGCTGGCAGCTCTGGTCGATTGCGGAGTTCCCGGTAATTATCTCAATAATAAACTCCGGCGGCTCGGCATTCCCGGTCTTTCGATTGCCGCTTTCCGGGAAAAACGCGGCGGCATCGTGTGCACCCGGATGAAAATGCAATGGGGAACCCAGAGCACGTATCGTCATGTACCCGAAATACTTGCACTGATCAAAAAGGGGCGTTTCAGCAAAAAGGTGTATTCGAAGTGCGGGGCGGTATTTGACCGGCTCGCCGGGGCCGAAGCAAAGGCGCACGGAATACCGAAAAGTAAAGTACACTTCCATGAAATCGGGGCGGTGGATACCATCCTTGACGTCGTGGGAGTATGCCTGGCCATAGATTATCTGAAGGTCGATGAGGTTCGTTTCTCCACGCTCACTGAAGGCCATGGCACCATACGCACCGGACACGGCGCCATGCCGGTGCCTGCGCCGGCAACCGCCAATCTGATGAAGGGGCTGCACGTCACGCGCCTTGACATTCCGACTGAACTGCTCACTCCCACGGGTTGCGCACTGTTGACCACACTGGGGACACAATTGCTCACCTGCCCGGCCGGCGTGGTTAAAAAGACCGGCCATGGCTGCGGCACCAAGAAGTTTGACAACCACCCGAATTTCTTACGGGCAATGCTTGTCGAAACAGAGGACCCTTCGCAGGGCAAGGCAGGCAGCAACCTCGTCGCGGTGCTTGAAACCGACATGGACCACATTTCAGGCGAGATCATGGGCAATGCGGGCGCATTGCTTATGGAGAGCGGCGCGCTCGACGTTTCGTGGACGCCCCTGTTCATGAAAAAGGGGAGGCCGGGATACCGGTTGACGGTCATTGCGAAACCGAAAACCGCTTCCGCGCTGATTGACCTGATTATCATTCATACGCGGACGCTCGGGGTGAGGATGCGGACTGTACAGAGGGTCATTGCTCAAAGGGAAATAAGAGAGGGAAAAATATCAGGCTACAGGGTTTCTGAAAAATGGTGCAGCTACAAAGGACACGCGTTTTCAAAGATTGAAAATGACGATCTGGTGAAAATAGCAAAGAAGAAAAAAATTCCGGTGATTGAGCTCATGGAAAGATCGTGAAAGCATATAAAAAAATCAGAAATCAATTATTCAAATTGACCCACTCCGGGAGCAAAAGCTACTGCCTGTATTGTCAGAAGGCGTATGGAAGATTCATGCATGAGGGCGTGAAGAAAAAGATATTCAGGAAGTATCGGATTGCCGGCGGTGGTTATAAAAAGAATG
>CAISVC010000670.1 GCA_903888815.1 uncultured Fibrobacterota bacterium | reverse complement strand
TCCCACCGCTATAAGCAGAGCTATCTTTACCCGGGATGATTTGTCAGTCATATTTTTCATTATTTCCCCCTTGCTGAGAAGAAATCTGATCTTCCTCTTTCCCCCCCCCGCCCGCGATTAAAGCTTCACTTGTAGTAAGATAATTATATCATTACGATGCGTTTTCGTCAAATTCGAAAATGGTGCATATACTATCATAACGCTTATTAAAAACGTATTATAAACCTTAAAAAGTCTCTCCCGGTTTTATCCTCTTCGCTACTTCATCAGTACCATCACTGCCACTCCTGCAATCGCGAGAATCGTGCCGACAAGCGCTTCTCTGCGGATCTTCACGCGGTAACGGATAGCGATGATCGGCAGGATGAGAATGGGCGACAACCCGGAGAGTGTGGTTACAATGCCTGCAGCGGCGTATTTGAAGGCGGAAACATAAAAGACCATGCCGATGACCGGCCCTGAAAGTGCCCCCATGGTCACGCGCAGCAACACAGGCGGCGCCTGAAGCTGCTTCACCGCCTTGAAAAGCCCACCGGTGCAGGCTGCAAAAACGCACAGTATGATTGCGGATGAAACGACGCGCACAGCGGTCGCCAGAATCGGATCGATCTCCGGAGCGGACAAAAACGCCTGCCGTGCCATGACCGCGCCGGAACCGTGAAAAAGCGTCCCGCCGATGGCAATGAAAATTCCTTTAAGCGAAAAGTTGCCAGGTTCGGTATTTGTTCCCTCCCGATCGCCTTCATGGGCCGCCGTATAAGTTATGCCGCCGATAATCATTGCGATACCTGCAAGTATCGGCCAGGTAAGCCGCTCTCCGATAAAAATCCAGGCAATCGCTACGGGCACGATCGGCGCCAGAGTTATCATCTGGGTGGTTCGCCTGGGCCCCAGCGACGTAAGCGCGCGTATATACAGCGTATCGCCCAGCACAAGCCCGGCAATGCCCGAAAGCGTGAGCCAGAGAAACGCTGCGGCCGGGACCGATACGGCAGTGCAGCTGCCTTTACCAATGAGATAACCTGCGGCAATGAGAACAAGCATTGCGCCGGCCATGCCGAGTCTCAGAATATTCACATAGTACGCACCGATCCTCCTGCCGGCCGACGCAAGAAAGATCGGCGTCATCGTCCAGAACACCGATGCACTCAGTGAGAGAACCATTCCGAGATTATTGTTGCCTATGGGATGCATGCTTTTTCCGGTACCGCAGCATGGAAAAAAAACAGAACCAATGCTAAAACAAGCGTTACGGCAGAAGAAAAGAAACGGTGGCAAGCGCCCCTGCGGTAAGGCCGATGATCTCCTGCAGGTCCATTTCGTTGTCCCGGGTTGAGAAAATATATTTCGACCTTGCTCTATAATATTTTTATGCATCAGAATGCAGAAAGGATGTGCATTATAGATGACTACCTTTTATAGCAGGGTATTTTCTATTTTATTGATTGCTTGCCGATGGACCATACCGGAGAGCCGGCGGGATTGAGCAGAACACTTTTTAAACGGAGTCACAATGTTTGGATGCCATATCGGGAAACTTTTTCAGGTAACGGTGGCCGGAGGATCATATCAGGAAGGGCTGACCGCCGTCATTCAGGGCGCGCCCTCCGGAATTTTGCTTACTGAGCAGGAACTATACGGCGATCTTCTGCTCCGTAAACCAGGCGCTGACGAGCTTTCATCGCCGCGCAAGGAGCCTGATCTTCCTATACTCTATACCGGCCTTAACGCGGCTGACACGATCGAAGGAGCCGGCAACGAAAACCATACCAACGGTACGCCGATCACGATCCTTATCCCCAATCTTGACCGGCATTTTATTCATATCAGACAGTATCAGGATACCAACCGGACTCCGCGGCCCGGCCACGCTTCCTACGCCTCGTTCATCAAATACGGGCCTGACGATGACGCGATCGGCGCCGGCATTTTCAGCGGCCGGTACACGGCGACCATCGTTGCCGCAGGATGCGTTGCGAAGCGTGTTCTTAAGAGCATGGGTATCAACGTTTTTGCCTACATTAAAGAACTTGCAGGCGTACGCTGCCCGGAAATAAACTCAATGGTTATTCAGAAATCCAACGAGTCCTTTAAAAAAATGCGTCGCGACATCGATCCCTTCTATCAGGATATCTATGTAAAAAATCGCGTCACCATGAAGATGCGATATCTCGAAAAAATGCATGTTTTTTCCGAGATCGAAAACGAGATCGACGCGATCCGCCAAAAGACCTTGCATATTCCTGCAAAGGAAATCAGTGTAAAATACGGAGTCCATCCGGTAGTCAATTGCCCCGGCCTTGAGGTTGCCCAGGCCATGAACGATGCGGTTAATAAAATTTCCGCGACCGGAGATTCCGCAGCCGGCATTGTGGAAGTCAGGGCGACCGGTGTACCGACCGGTCTCGGTGAACCGGTCTTCGACAAGCTGGATGCCGAGTTTGGCCGCATGATGGGTATCGGGGCGGTAAAAGGGGTTGAAATAGGCGCTGGTTTTGGCGTTAAGGATATGACCGGCTTTCAG
>CAISVC010000669.1 GCA_903888815.1 uncultured Fibrobacterota bacterium | reverse complement strand
GATATGACCAAAGAGATCTACCCCAAATATATGGAATGCGATCTCTGTATTCTGGCCACGCCCCTTTACCACTTCACCGTTAATGCACAGATGAAAACCTTTATCGAAAGGACGCTACCTATTGCGCAGCCTTTTTTCGTAAAGCGGGATGGAGTCACCATGCATCCGCTACGTCATGAACCGCCGCCGACGGTTGTGATATCCGTGGCCGGCTTTCCGGAGGAAAGTGTTTTTGATCAACTCAAAGCATACATCAACTACCTTTACAGAGATAGACTCGTCGTAGAAATATATCGTTCTTCCGCCGAAATGCTGAGACGGTCGTCAAACAATCCTCTTATCAGGGATATCCTGGAGTCGACGGTTCAGGGAGGCAGGGAGTTGATTAAAAACATGAAGATTTCTCCAGAGACCCTGGCACGGATAAAAAAGCCGATGACAGACTTTGATAAAATGGCGCCCATAGGAAATTTAGCCTGGCAAACCTGTATCGATGAGGGTGTAACCATGGGAGAGTTTCAGAAACGGAGAATGATCCCGCGTCCGAATTCCATTGAATCCTTTCTGGCTCTCATGCAAATGGGTTTTAATCCGAAAAAAACAGGAAATGACAGAGCGATCATGCAGTACAGATTCAGCGGTCAGGTTGAGGGAGAATGCTATATCAAGATTGATAAAGGCGAAATAACCTCATCACCCGGCGCAATCAAAAACCCGGATTTAACGATCGACACTCCCTTTGAAGTCTGGATGGACATCCTTACCCGCAAATCCGACGGGGCCCGGATGTTATTGGAAGGCAGGTATAAAGTCGAGGGCAATACCGATCTACTCATGAAAATGAGTAACTTTTTTGGCGACAGTGAACAATAACTGCGCCGGATATTCCGGGGAAATCAACCGCGTTATTTACTGGTCTCCAGAGCGTTCGGAATAACGTGACCGCTCCGCGTTTCGGAAAACCCACCAGCGTTGCGCAATATAGCTTGCTAGCGTAGCAATGCCCAAGGCGAAGAGCTGCGCCAATAACTTGTTCATGTCGGCTAATTCCACAAAAAACGTCAGCAGGACCGCATTGAGTACGTAGACTATGCAGTACGTGGCAATATAACGAAAAAGCGCTGGGCCCATGCGGTCGCGGTTAGCGAATGTCCATTGCCGGTTGGCGATAAAACCCGCGAGGATGCCTACAGCGTATTCGATGGTCAGTGCAAGTAGATAATGTATGCCATACCAGACAAGCCCCGCGTACAGGGCATAGGTCAACGCCGTGTTAACGCCTCCGACGATGACGAAGCGCGCAAGATGTTTGAACTCGCCAGAGATCTTCATGTTGATTCGACCAGGGCATTGAGTTCGGTGCAGACGCGCGCTATCTGCTCGTCCTCGATCTCGGGATATAGCGGTAACGAGAGGATCTCCGTCGCTAATTGTTCGGTGACGGGTAAACTTCCGGGCTGGTAGCCGAGAATTGCGTACGCGTGCATCAGGTGAATCGGAAACGGATAGTGGATGCCGGTCTGAACGCCCCGTTCTTGGAGTTGCGCCCGCACGGCGTCGCGGTTGGGCAGACGTATCACATAGAGATGCCGGGCGTGTTCGATTCCGACCCGCGGTACAATCCGAGCGATAGTGGACGACAGGAGGCGATCGTAACTTTCCGCAATTTCCTGACGGCGGCGCACAT
>CAISVC010000668.1 GCA_903888815.1 uncultured Fibrobacterota bacterium | reverse complement strand
GAACGTCTTTATCGAATATGACGGAGCCCTCGGGCGGCAAGCCCTCGGGCCGCGAGCCGACCGCGGAAGGCTGTACAATCTCGAGAAGCTCTTCCATGCCTTTCGCGGCGGCATCTGCCGTCTGCCCGCAAGTACCGCAGGCCTTCATGACCGGAGCAGGGACATTGATTATGCCGGGATCATTAAACGGCTTGAGACCGCAAGGCACAGGATAAAATTCATGCTGTATGAAGATGATTCTCCGGCTATTGCTTCAATGGGCCTCGATAGCAGGCATGTGGAATGCACCCTGGATAATTTCGACTATCGCGGTAAACTCCGGTTCGATACGTATGCGTCGTTTGCGCAGTCGCTGGTCACCAGCATCGAACTGTATAACAGCACTAAAATCAATGAGCAGTTCAATTTGAACCGCGTTCTTGAATATAAAGACTGAATGCCGGGTTGTCGGATTCCGGTAAAAAAACACTTGACATCGACTTTTTAAATTCCTATATTTTCATTGTCTCTTGAAAAATAATGCGGTCCCTAAATTTATTATGCGAAAGGAGTAGGTCCATGGCTGCTGAAGAGAAGGGCGATCTCAATCGCCGTAAATTTCTCAGTAAAGTCATTCCTGCGCTTGCAGTTCTGGGATTTTCCGTCGTGACCGGCTGCTCGAAAAACAACCCGGCAAGTTCATGCGACAACTGCGCATCTTCGTGCTCGACCGGCTGCTCCACTACCTGTACAGGCGGCTGTTCTTCCGGATGTACGGGCACCTGCAGCGGCAGCTGTTCTTCCGGATGTACGGGCACATGCAGCGGTGGTTGTTCCACTGGATGTACGGGCACATGCAAGGGCGGTTGTTCCACCGGATGTACGGGCACCTGCAGCGGTGGTTGTTCCACCGGATGTACGGGCACCTGCAAAACCACCTGCCTCGGCGGAGCTACGGCCAGTTGCGGGACCTGCTCTGCTAATTCAGCCGGGTCCTGCTCGGGCTGCATGAGTTCGTGTACGGTCGGTTGTTCGGGAGGCTGCACCAGCATGTATCAATGGTAGCCGGGATGCGGCGATTACCGACTTAAAAAAATTACCTGCAAGGGGGAGGCGCCATTCCGTTTCCAGCGGAATTCAACGTCTCCCCTTGCTTAATAAAGCAGGGATTTTTACTCCGAAACCGCAGCGCATGTAATGAGAGCATCCTTGGAATTCTCCTTCCGCCTAAATGATTTTCTTGTCCATAGAGGATGCTGTGACCAAGCCCGCCGTGCCAGCCATTAAAACCCAATCCCTTCAGAATATTTTCGAGTCAACCCCCGAGTGGGGAAACGGACTGGCTAAAAACATTACTTTCATTATCACGCAGGACTGCCAGCTCCGGTGCAGATACTGCTACCTCGTCGGCAAAAATCCCGGGAGCCGGATGGAATTCTCCATTGCAAAGAAAACCATCGACTACCTGCTGCAGGCAAAGGACATCGTCACGGAAAAATCGGTGATCCTCGACTTCATCGGCGGAGAACCTTTTCTGGAAATAGAACTCATCGACCGGATCAGCGATTATTTCAAGCAGAAATCTTTTGAAACGGACCATCCGTGGTTTAACAGCTACCGGCTCAATTTCTCCACCAACGGGCTGCTGTACGGCGACCCGAAGGTACAGCGGTTCATACATAAAAACAGGCGCCACCTCAGCATCGGCATCACGATCGACGGTACGAAAGAAAAGCATGATCTGAACCGCGTCTATCCGGACGGCAGAGGATCCTACGACGATGTGGTAAAAAACATTCCGCTGTGGCTGGAACAATTCCCGGATGTGCACACCAAGGTGACCGTTGCCCGCGATGACCTGCCGCACATAAAGGACAGCGTCCTGCATCTCTGGAAATTAGGCATCAGGGGCGTCAATATCAACGTGGTGTTCGAGGATGTGTGGCAGGAAGGCGATGACGCGGTCTTTGAACAACAGTTGAAGCTGCTGGCGGACGCAATCATCGACAATGACTACCATAAGGACCGGAGCTGCTCGTTTTTTAACCGTCATTTCGGAAAACCCGCTTTCGACGACAATAACTGGTGCGGCGCGGGAAAAATGCTTGCCGTAGACCATACGGGAAATTTTTACCCCTGCGTAAGGTTCGCACCCTTTTCTCTGCAGAACAAAGGCCCGCGTATCATCGGCAACTGTTTTCAGGGTATCGACACCAACAAGTTGCGACCGTTCCTGTCGTTATCGATGACATCACAGAGCCCGCAGGAGTGCATCGATTGCGATATCGCGAGCGGCTGCGCATGGTGCCAGGGAGCGAATTACGACTTTGCCGAAACCGATACCGTGTATCAGCGGGCGACATACTTATGCATGATGCACAAGGCGCGCGTCCGGGCCAACAATTATTTCTGGACAAAACTCGACCGGAAACTGGGGAAGACCCATGCGACGCATGCCTGAACAAACCGGAACGATCGACTACCTCATTGTACCGCTCGAAGCCGGCGCCACCTCGTTCTGTTATTACGAAAATCCCGCGTATTACTCGGGCGGCGGCGACTTCCTGCCTTTGACCGTATTGCGTAGCGTTCATGACTATGCCGCAAAAAAAAGTATCACCATAAACTTTCTCTACGGGAACAGAAGGCCTCCGCACGATTACGAAGAGATCATCGAAAGCACCAACCACGTCAAGATGCTCCCGCTCAAACTCAAAAAGTATTATGCCGAAGGGGTGTTTGTCGTCAACCGTGATGATGTCCGGCTGATTGACGCCCTGGAATCCTCTGCACAAAACACATTCATTCTCAGACTTGTAAAAGACGAATTGCAGAAATTAGGGCCGATCGTCGACGTGCTGCTCGATAAATGCAGGCGGTTGGACCTTGTTTTGCCGGACATTGGAAGCTTTTCCGGCCGCGAATATGACGAGTATGCCATGCAGATTACTCGGATTAAAAACGATTTCCTGAACCGGATTAAAAAGGGACACACCGTAGAATTGAACATCCTGACCGACCGCCTTCTTTTACATGCAATGAATAATTGCAATGCAGGACTTGTTCATCTGACTGTGGGCTGCAATGGAAAGTTGTATCTCTGTCCCGGCTTTTATTACGGCAATGAAGACGACTCCGTCGGCAGCATAGATAACGGCAGTATGATTAAGAATCAACGTCTGCTCAGGATTGGAAATGCACCGATCTGCTCACGCTGCGATGCGTATCATTGTAAACGGTGTCTGTATCTTAACAATAAACTGACCCTGGAAATCAATACGCCGTCGCGTCAGCAGTGCGTCGTATCTCATTTGGAAAGGGATTGCTCCCGCGTGCTGCGGGACGACCTGGTGCAATTAACGCATGACGTGACTGCGTTTGCCCCGATACCTGAATTATCGTATTTTGATCCGCTGGACGTCCTGCTGAGGGACGAAAAGAGAGCCATTAAAAGACACGTACCGGTTTCCAACCCGGCTCCCGCCGTCAACACTTAACCGAATTGAGGTCACCTATGGAGCTTTCGCAGGCAAAAAAAGCGGTCAAAAAACCGGTCGGCACCGTTACCGCTGAGGAACGCGACGGGATCAAAGGGATCTTTGAGAGAAAGAACGGCCTCGTGGAGCTTTTCAAGTCCATTACCGATATCGACAAGGAAGAAACGAACAAGCTGTACGATAAGCTCGTAAAAGACATGGCCGACACCTCGGCGAAGTATCAGGGATGGTTCGATACCATGAGTAAAAAGTACAAATGGGAAAATATCCCGGGCTATAACTGGGAAATCAATTTTGACACATGCGAGGTGTTTTTAACGAAATAACTACCGTGATGAGGCTGCGCGGCGGGCGAACGCGTAGCGGTCCGGAAACTTCTTTTTGAACTCTTTCAGCCTGCCCGCCCTTTTCCAGAGCGACAGTTCCGCAACGGCAATGCGGCCGTCATGTCTCAGGATATCGTCCTCGCCGGCCTTCTCGAACAGATCAAACGCATCGGATGACGGAGTGCGGATGCGCACGATAACCAGGGCCGCCAGCTTCCGGTGCTGCCAGTACCTTTTGCATACCTCGATGTTGAACTCGTCGCCCAAAACGCCGGTATACAGCGAAAGCGGCCGGACGAAAACGCTGTCGTAGAGGATAAGCAGCGCATCCTCACTTTTCCACTTGTTGCAGGAACCGCTGTCCAGACTGCTCAATGCAGGAATCTCTTTT
>CAISVC010000667.1 GCA_903888815.1 uncultured Fibrobacterota bacterium | reverse complement strand
ACCTATTTTGATTTTCCAATGATAAGACTTACGGGATGCCGTTTGTCCACAACGGCGTTCTCGTTTCTGCATAACGATCTGCTTATCACGCAGGAGACGAGCGTGTGGCCCTATCAGGACTTCAGTCTCTCCTGGGTCGGCTCGGCATCATTTGTCAACATTTTCGACGTCGGCGCCGGCGTTGAGGCCGCGCACCTTTTTTCCATCAACGAAAAATTCACGACCCCCCATAAGACAATTAATTCATATTTGAAAAATGAAAGAACGGTGGTGGATTCAAACGGCATCCCCATGCTCATCGGCGACACCGCATATTATACCTTTCGGGGTATAAAACTCATGGGACGCCTGACAATAGACCCGAAGGGTTTTTTTTCTCTCGGCAAGGGCCGGATCCCATCGTTTTTCGGTCCGGAGGACGGCAAACTATACGGGGAGATCAACGTTACAGGTCTTCAGAATCAGGGCACGTTTTATGATACGCTTTCCCAGCGCATCCCGTTGTCGTTCGGGTTCAATGTACCGGCCTTCAGGCTCCTCGACGTTCTGGCGCTCGAGGGAGAATACTATACGCTGCCCTATCCCGACAGTTACCGGAACGCGGTCGCGACCGTCTCGAACGGCTCGCCGATCCCTGACGATATGCAGGGCAATTACACGGATAGAAACATTTATACACACGACAGCTGGAAGTGGTCAGTGTACGCAAAGAAAACATTCGGCAATCATTTTTCCATCATTGTACAGGCTGCCCGCGACCACATCAGGGCCCGATCGTACTACGGCTACAACTTCGATTTCGAGGAGATTTTAACCAAAACCAGTCAATGGTACTGGATGACGAAATTCGCGTATTATTTCTGATAACCGCAAACCTTGATGCAAAAAAAAGGAAGACCGGTTTTAACGAGGTGGTGGTGATGTATGACGCGGCAACAAGAAGATATGCCTTCAAGGGTGGTCCGCTACGGCCTCTGTTGTACCGGCTTTTTTATCGCACTCGGCCTCTACTTTTATTCATCTGATTCTATACAAATAAAAACGCTCTTTCTTCATATTGGCGTGCTGGTGGTGACAGCGGCTTTTTTAATCGGTCGTATCAGGCAGAAGGCTTTTGCCGTCCGCCGGCTGACAATGCCCATGCTGGCATTATCGTTTCTCTTTATGCTTTCAGCGCTTTTCTCTTATGCGTTTGTCTCACCGTCGAAAGATACGAGTATAGAAGAGCTTCTGCAGCGGATTCCCTATTTTGCGGTTTTTGCCATTACGGCCGTTGTTCTCGATGATTTTTCCCGGATAGCAAGCGGGTTGCGTTGCGTGCTTGTCACGGCTGCTGTGGTTTCGGTGTACGGCGTTCTTCAGCATTTAAAACTGGAGCCGGCATTCCTGGCAGAAATGCACCACGAACGGATATGCTCGACTTTCGGCAATGCCAATTTTTACACGGGGTTTCTGCTGCTTGCTGTTTTTACGGCCATTGCCGGGTTTGATTTTTCGCAAGCGAAAAACCTGCGGCAGCAATTCGTCTGCTTCGCAGTTCCGCTTGTTGCCGCAACGATTTATTACATTGCTCTCATTGCCGTTCCTCTGGGGACCGTTTCCCGAATTGCCGGCCTGGTCGCCCTGCTGTCGCTTTCCATTGCCGGGTGTCTTCTTGTAAAGGCGAAACGGCAATTACCGACCGTTGTTCTCTTTGCTATCCTGGTGTTAAATCTGCTTTGCACCTCAAGCCGTTCGGGCCAGATCGGGCTTGCTGTGGGTATTGTGGTCTATGGCGTTGTAATCATTACGCTCGTGATAAAAGGACGCTGGTGGAAAAAAAACGTGGCGTTTTTCGGCGTAGCTGCGGTTGTCGTCGGGCTTATGCTGACCGGCGTCCGCCATTTTTCCTACGAGCGCACAAACTCTGTCAAAGAACGGCAGTTTTATGCAATGGGAACGATTGATCTGATAAAAAAGCACCCGTTCCTGGGCAACGGCATCGGTACCTTTAAGATCAACTATCCGCGCGTACGCGATATTTCATCCTGGGCCTATGCAGAAGTGTGCTACGAATATCCACGTGATCCATATAACGAAATCCTTGAGCTCTGGCACGACGAAGGAATTGTCGGACTGCTGCTGTTCCTGTCACTCGTCGTACTGATATGGTTTTTCGCACTCAGGAGATTGACAACGTCACCTGACACATTGGATGAAAATTCCGGCATACAGGACGGATCATGGCTGATCCGCATGTTTGTATTGACACATAAGAATGTTACCATTGGTCTTTGTGCCGGGACCATTGCTCTCCTTGCAAGCAATATTTTCTCGCTGAGTATGCGCTATGTCTCAACCGGCTATTTTTTCTGGTATTGTATGGGTATGCTCGCTGCGCTCGGAGCTGCGTCATCAGCCACCAGGGTCGTGTTTTCCGGTAAAACAATTATTCCTAACAGTGGCCGTCCGACGGCGGAAACCGCTCAAGGATTAATTGCTCGTATTTTACAGATCGTTTGCATTGTCGCACTCGGTGCGTGCGCGTGGTATACGTGGAATATTTTTATGGCCGACGTTCACTTCACAGATGCGGTAGCGCATTCACGTAATGCCTACCGGCAGACCTCTGATTCCGCTTCGGTCTACCATGATGTCTATGTAGAAGGAACAGCCTATCGGTCCGACGCTCTGGAGTGGGAAGCGGCGATCCGGATGTACCGGAAGTCTCTGCATGAAAACGGAACGAATCTTCGCTGCCGCTATTATCTCGGCAACGCTTTCAACCGCCGGTTTGATCTTCGGCCGCAATGCCTTCAGACATGGGGCGACACTGCCGGAAAGCCGCGAAACGATGCGGAGCGGGCGCTTGCCATCTACCGTTATATCTATACGCAGGCCCCTCATTACTGCGAGATCGATTTCGAGCTTGGCAATCTGTATTCTCGTGTCGGGCAACTTGACACTGCCATTTATTTTTACAACCTGTATAAAAAATACAAACCGTTTTTCACCAAGATCCATTATGTACTGGCCCAGTGTTATGTTCGTAAACACGACTGGCTGAGCGCGGAAAAATCTTATAAAGACGTGCTTGATTTCAATGCTGTTTTTACTATTGCGTATGCCGAGCTCGGCATGGTTTACGCTTTTGAAGGGAAGAAAGATCTTTCCGAGGAATCGTATCAGAAAGTGCGCGAGTTGTCGCCCACGCGCGCTGACCTTTTTATGGCAAATGCCTATCAGGACATCGGCGAGTGGGCCACTGCGCTCATCTGTTTGCAAAAATATCTTGCGACAAATCCCGGCGATGTCAGAAACACGTTTCTTGCAGGATGGCTGAGTGATAAAACCAATAATCCGGCAAAGGCGATCAGGTATTATAAAAAAACCGTTGAGCTTCAGCCCGACCATGTTGTCGCATGGGTCAATTTAAGCAATAATTACTATGAGCAGAACAAGCTTGACTCGGCTAAAATCGCTATGGACCAGGCAATGAAATTCAATCCGGAAATGGTTGAGAAAATTATTACGTCAAAGATACGTACGGAGTAGCCACTATTTACTTTTTGTATCCATTAGGAACGGCGAAAGACGCGTCCGGGACAGGGGGTTGCGCAGGAGGTGGCGGAGCGCCTTGTCGCGTAGCAGGCGGACATATTCGCGTGTGAGATTGAGCTCCTTCCCGATTTCTTCAAGGGTAAACTGCCGGGAGAAATTCAGCCCGAAATACATCCGTATGACGCGCTCTTCACGGCTGGAAAGGTTCTGAAGCACGCTTTCGAGTGTTGCTCCCAACTCCCGTAGTTCGCTTTCACTATCCTGGTTCGGTTCTTCGCCAAGCACATCCAGCAATGTTTTCACGCTCTCATTGCCGGATTGCGAAGCATTGTTAATCGGAGTTTCAAGAGAAATGGTTTTTATCTTATCCATGATGTCAATGATGTCGTTCTCATTCGATTTGAATTTTTCCATGGTGATGGTTTCATAATAATCGCCGCGGTTGCGCTCCAGCGCCTTTCTAAAACAGCGAAGAAGAGTGAGCTTATTAAGGGGAAGCCGTACGGTGCCCGCCTGTTCGAAGAGCGCCTTCTGGATCGCTTGACGGATCCACCAGACCGCGTATGAAATGAATTTGACATTAAAAGCGAGATTAAAGCGCTTTGCTGCTTTTATAAGCCCGACGTTCCCTTCGTTAATGAGGTCCATATTCCCGAGCCCGCGGCCTCGATATCTGTGTGCAACGCTTACTACAAAACGCAGATTTGCGGTAATAAGAGCTTTTCTCGCAGCAGGTTCATCGCGCTGAAACCCCGCAATGAGTTTTCGCTCTTCCTCATCGGTTAAAACCCGATAGCGACTGATATCCCGGAAATAAAGTGTCTCCGTATTTAATCGCATAAGTTTCTTCTCGTCAAGGACTTCTTTTTTGTTTTGCTACTTTGACTTAATAGACCCATGGCAAAATTACAGATTTTGAACTATCACCCTATCTTTTATGCCAGCCCTTTAAAAATATTTTATACACCCCCTGCCTGATTGTTATTATAACTTATTTGTCGAAAAAACACAAGGGATATTTGTCTTTTGCTATTTTTTCTTTAATTTTCAATAAGTTAAAGATCTTCGACAAAAAACTCTTTCGCTCCAGCACCTTTAATTACATCGAAGGAAGTCTCGGTGGTAGCGAATATATTTTTAATTAATTTTATACAACCAAATTTTTAGAACCCTGGCTTAAAATTACTATTCCCGAATCGCTCACATCTGCCATCTAAAGACCTTGTTCGGACCTGCCTGCGCGTAGCCGCTCCGGGCGAAGGCAGGTGCTTCGGGGCAGGCAGGTGCTTAAAACGGTACGAAGAACGGTCCGGCAGGTCGGCACATCCCTTATTTCAGAAGGTAGTACACAACGGATGTCATTTTTCCACAGGACGTAAAAAAACTCTATATACCCGCCCGATTCCGAAAAAACAAAATACCTAACAGTCTGTATCAGCGGCAAGACACTTACCGGTTGATTATATACGCTCTATGCCCCGAACCCGCGACTTTTTTGGCCTCCCGGTCCATGAGCGATACAGACACGACGTACGTGCTGTTAGCCACATCCGCGCCCCTGCCGGTTTTCCACAAAACGCTGTAACGTGATTGCCCCGCGGTTACCGCGACGCTCCTCTTATAAATCGTCCGACCCGAGAGCGTGGAGAGCGTTACGGTCAAGGTAGTGGTCGGTTTCATGGGATATTCTCGCGGCACGTGGATGAGCACGCCGTTTTTCAGCGGTGTAAGCGACAGGGAGCTGAAGCGCGTCGGCGGACCCTGCTGCGCAATCTGCGTCAGGTCTTCCCCGTAAATCCTGAAATCATTAATCCCCATAAGCGTATCGGTGCTGTTCGCGCATCCTGCAATGGTGAGGCGGACATAGCGAGCGGTCGCCAATACCGAATCCATCATCTTCCCGCCGACCGCGTTGCTTCTTTTGTCAAGTATGGTTGACCAAGCCTCGGAAGCTGAAGCTCTTCCTTGCACGATATACTGATAAGCACGGTTCACATAACCATGCACCTCGATCGAGCGCACCTGGTATGATTTTCCCATGTCACATTCGATATGTTGTGGATAACGATACGCGCTCCATCGGGAAATGATATTGCCATCGACCGCTGCAGTCGCACGATTCGTTGTCAGTTCGCTCGAAAAATTCGTCACTTTATTCAAGACTAAATTACCGGTAAGATCCGGCATTGGGCCGGTTGCCATCTTGAGCATTTCAGAGGCTGCCATGAGAAAGGTTCCAACGCCATAATCTTTTGTCGTACCCTGCAGTGCCTGTCCGGGCGAACCAGCCACATCCTGACAATATCCGAGCTTTCCGTCGGGCTGGACCGAGATGCTGTTTATCCCCTGCCATGCCCTGAGAAGAGGGGCAAGATAAACGGCCGTGTCGAGGTGATTTTTATTAAGACCCCATGCATAGCCAAAGGAGAAGAACACGGAGCCGGTTGTTTCAGGCCCGCCATAATTCAAAGAATCAACCAGACTGCTGTTCCAGAGGCCATCGCCACGTTGGATTTGCCTGAGCGCATCGGCCATGTCTTTAAATGTTTGCAGATATTCGGCATAATGAGCATCAGTTGCAGGCAGCATATTGAGCGTTTTGGTATGTGCGCCAAAGACCCACCCATTCCCGCGCGACCAGAAAATGTCTTTTCCATTCGGGGTTTTTGCAGGCGGCAGATAGCTTGAATCGCGATACCATAGGTGCGTTGTGGTGTTGTAGAGCCTTCTCCGCACTTTTGTATCGCTGTACAGTGCGTACATTTTATTATAATATGCAGTATCGTTGTTGAGCACACCGAGAGCGGTAAAAACCGGCATTGCCATATGCAAGGCATCGATCCACCACCAGTCGTCAACCTTTGTACTATTTACCATGCCTTGAATACACTGTGTGGTCATGTCGATCTTATTCGCAGCCGGTGCAATTTTGTACAGCCCGATATAGGCCTGGCCGGCGCACTGGTTATCGGCATGACGGGTCGTAACCCCGCCCGCAAGCGCCCAGTTATACCGCACGGCCCAATCATTGGCATATTGATAATAGTGCTGTTCTTTTAACGCATCGTATTGATACATGAGACCGCTGAAATAGGTTGCGCGGTCCCACAGGTTTGTGCCGGAATTTTCATTTCCCACGATCCAGTAGTCGCCTACGCGGCGCATCTGTTTTACGACCTCGACCTTGGTCGGCATAACCGTGTCGGGCACCGCGCCAGCTATGCTGATGAAAGACGTCAACGCTGAGAAAAACAGAGGAAGGGCCCCTCTACGCTTCACGCATGAATACGACCGTTTTTTCGCTTGCATACTCTTTCCCTTCTTCATTTTATTTGTCTGCTAACGATGTGCGTCTTCAAAAGTTCGAAAAACAATACGTTATATAAGCGGCACATCATCTGATGTGCCGCTATTTCGCGGATTTACTCCAACACCTTCAATTTTACGATATACACGTTGCTTGACTTACCATATCCTTTACTCAGATTAACCGCAGCGTCCCTTGTAATTACCTTTTGCAAAAGTTTGCCTTTCAAGTCGTAAACAGCAGCAGCAATGTTCTTCCCGGCCAGTTCTTCTGGAATGGTGAACCGTTCCCCGACTGCTTTAAACGATGTTAAAGCTGGGATCATTATGGCCGCCGCCGCTTTCGTTCTTACACTGGTTGATGGCCCATAGGGAGGCGTGGCATCCTGAGGGAACACGGTCGGCGCCGGCGTCGCGCCGTTGACCGTGTTGATAATAAGGTTGTCAAACATCGCAGTATTCCTTGTGTTGTCTGTATTGCCGGTGCCGAGTCCCGCCATGCCGCTGGCTGCGTTGGTGTTTGTAATACTGGTCACCTGGTTGTTTTCAATAAAACCCGTTATGGTTGAACCGTTGAGCCGGAGCTTAATATTATGCCATTGACCGGTAAGCGTTACTGTACCGGTAGCCAATGAAGTCCCGGCGCCGGCCGCAGCCGTCGCATAGTATAATGCCCACGCTCCGGTTGAAGCCAATCGCAGATAATAGGCCCTGGGGTAACAACCATAACCGCCCCCCGCATAATTGACCCGTCCCATGACCGAAGCCCATCCGCCATTGTCAAAATAAACGTCCGCACTTACATCATAATTGGTCCACGTCTGATCACCGATAATAGTATACGGGGCCCATTCAGGGGCCCAGCTCTGGGCTTTTGTATTTAAGACCTGGCGCAGACATTTTCCAGTCGCGTCCGGGCGGGTTGCAATTTCGAATACGCCGCAAATGTCCGCGTGATTATACGGTTTGTACCCCCACAGCTTTGCGTCGGAATAATGATCGTATGTTTCGTAGTAAGGCAATGGGAACGACGCTGAGGCAGGAGGGATATACGAACCTTTCTGCTGACCCGTTGTGGTAGAGATGGAATAAATTGAATTTGCGGCTACCGTTATGGAAAAAGATGCGCCAGCCGGGATATCAGCCTGCCTTACAAACATATCGCTGGTGCCGGTGCTGCGCCATATGCACAGGATTTTATTGGTCGGAAGTCCACCGGTAATGTTAAAGGTAAGTGTTTGACCTGCCGTTGCATACTTTGTTTCAATGATGACACTGAAATCCGTATTGCCCGGTGATTTTAAGGTAACATAGCTTCCATTGTTTTGGTTGCCATTTATATTTCCGCAGGCCCCATCAATAAACTGCCAGCCGACCTTAACAAACTGATTATAATGCGCATATCCCCATACACCCGGCTTTATCTGATAGTATCCGCTCCATGGTTGGTTTGCAATTGCACATCCGTAGTCATTCCATGGCTCAAGCGGGTAGGTACAACATGCCAAATACCAGAAAAGGGTTTTTGTGACACGGCTCCTGATGTAATTCTGATTGAACGCCTGGACCTCCGCTGTTGCTTGATTATAGCCGGAGTTCTGAGCACTACCACCAGTCATATAATGTTCTTCCGTGTCCCATAACGGTTTACCGCAATTCAACGCATTGGCCGTAGCGTCTACTTTTGTTTCAGACCACGTTTCATATAAAAAATGTACCATTTCATGACAAAAACTAGAAAATAGTTGATCAAATACAGCTAATGTTATGGTATTAGAATCACATAAACCAGTACATCCTTTCATTTTTTTT
>CAISVC010000666.1 GCA_903888815.1 uncultured Fibrobacterota bacterium | reverse complement strand
TGTTTTCTACGCTACGATGGCGCCCCCGGCCTGAGTCGAACAGGCGACACCAGGTTTAGGAAACCTGTGCTCTATCCATCTGAGCTACGGGGGCGGAAAGGAAAAATAATCTTCTCAACGACTTTTCACAATGAAAAATGGAAATTATCCCAAATTATGCGTTAGGAATCGATGAAGAACCGTACAATCGTGATGCAGAAAGGCTTGAAGAATTTGAAGGGCATACCCAGTTGGGTATGGCCAAGAAACCTGAAAGCCTTAATGCGCGCGAGATTACGGTTATGCGCGATGACCTAATGCATAATTTGGGATTATAGTATATTTTCAGATATGCCGCATAGCATTGCCCAGCAAGCCGTAAGGCAATCCGGTCTTTGAGGCGCATGCGTTGATTGACCTATGTGTATTGCCACCGCACCAACCGTCCATGAAAGGTTATTTTCCCCGCCATGGTGACAACGACGAAAATCAATGATTTTACCCGATATTCGGCATTTTCCACTCCATCCGGGTGCCAGGAGTTTTTCCTGGTCATTCAGACGCGGCCGGGCATAGTTTTTACGGAAGCGCTTGAGGAGCTGGCGGAAAATTATTCGCTCGCGCTCAAACGCTCCGGGCTGTCTGACGACACCGTGGTTTTCAGCAGGCTTTTCGTAAGTGACATTATCAATCAGAAAAATCTCCTTGTTCAGTCGCCCATCTTTCAACAATTGACAAACGGTGCACTTTCGGTGATCGAACAGAAACCGGTCACCGGCGGGCCGCTTTCACTCCTGTCACAGCACCTGCACCGCGGGAAAGATGCCCTGGTTAGACAGATCCATCACCACTCCCCGGACGGCTGGCAGAACAGCGCTCTGATTAAAGGAAAGAACTATTCACTTCTCGTCACCGCCAATTTTACCGGCGATACCGCGCCTGATACGTATACGCAGACCAAGAACATTTTCGATTCGCTCGCCATGCTTATTGCCCAGAACGGCATGCGTCTGCCGGATAACACGATACGGACATGGGTCTTTGTACGGGACATCGGCCTCCATTACAGCGACATGGTTCGCGCCCGCAAGGATTTTTTTACATCGCACGGTCTGACCGATAAAACCCGTTATCTTGCCAGCACCGGCATCCAGGGTGAAGCTTCTTCCCCCGGGCAAATCGTCTCAATCGATTCCCTTTCTATAGGCGGGCTGCAGCACGGACAGATCATCCGCATGGAGGCGCCCACCCATCTCTCCCCCACCATCCTGTACGGTGTCACCTTTGAACGGGGTCTGCGCGTGAAGTTCGGCGACCGGTCCCATTGTTATATCTCGGGAACCGCAAGCATCAATAATAAGGGCGAAGCGCTCTTTACCGGCGATATCGAACAGCAGACGCGGCGCACCATTGAAAACATCCGGGCACTGCTCGCAATGCATAAAGCAACCATCAACGACATGACGTATATCATCGCCTATGTACGGAATTTCCATGACCGGGTAATTGCGGGCAACGTGCTTGCTGAGGAAATCGGCGATAAAATCCCGCTTATTTACGCTGAAGCCGCGGTCTGCCGGCCTGCCTGGCTCGTGGAACTGGAAGGCGTCGCAATCATACCGGACAAATCGGAATTCCCGCCGTTTATTTGAATACCGTATCCCTGCAGCTTCCCTCGTATTCACAACGCCTTGAATTATTTAATATTCAGGGCAGACTTCTCTTCCCATACGAGAGACTGCCTGCGGGCTCAATCACTGTTGTGCGCTTTTTTATCAAATCTCCGTTATGAGCTTATCGAACTCCTCGACAGTGATGGCCGGCGATGTGGTGAAAGAAATGCCGGTCAGCTTGCTCAATGCGATGGAAGCCTTCATGGCCTCCTTTACTCCGGGAATATTCACAACAAGGAGTAAATCGTTTGCGCCGATGAGAGCGTACATGGCGACAATTTCACCCCCGAATTTCTTGAAGAGGCT
>CAISVC010000665.1 GCA_903888815.1 uncultured Fibrobacterota bacterium | reverse complement strand
GCGGTTATACGCTCGATGACGTCGCCAACGATTATACGATGTCTAATATAAGCATCGAACGCGACAAAGCGCTCACGCTTGCATTTACCAAGGCCGCCCTGGCATATAACCCCGGTCTCAAGGTATGGGGAAGCCCCTGGTCGGCGCCAATCTGGATGAAAAACAACAACAATTGGTGGGGGGGCGGGGCCAACACCGACGAATGCGCAGTTAAACAGGATGTCCAGACGCTCACCGCCTACGCGCTCTATTTTTCAAGGGCGGTCCAGCTCTACCAGAATTACGGGATCCCTTTTTTCGCGCTTTCATTCCAGAATGAGCCTCGTGTCTGTCAGCCGTTTCCTTCCACCAGGTGGAGTGGCGGGGCAACGATGGAGAATTTCATGAAAAATTATTTATACCCGAGAATGCATGCCGATCACCCTGAGGTCGAGCTCTGGACGCCAACCATGAATGTTGCCGACCACACCTATTTTTCCCCCATGCTCGATGATACGTCCACCCACATTGCCGCGGCTTGTTTCCAGTACGAAGGCATAGACGCTATCGCGTGGGTACATACCACCTATCCGAGGCTGAAAAAATACGCAACTGAATTGCGATGCGGCGGCGGCGACAACTTATGGGCGTATCCCATGACAGAGACCTTTCCTGATATAAAGTTTTATATAACAAACGGCGCCGGCGGGGCCTTTCAGTGGAACCTTATATTGGAAAAAAACGGCAGTTCCGGCCCCATGATAAATTTCAAGCAGAATTGCATGATTACCATGGACACCGTGGCCAAGACGTTCATGCTTCAGCCGCAATATTACGCCCTCAAGCATTTCAGCTATTACATCAGGCCGGGCTCACGTGTAATTCGCATGACGGGAAATTATGCGGCTAATGTGGTTGCGGTCAAAAATTCGAATGGAAGCCTTGCGGTGGTTGCGCAGAACTCGAACACGGGCAATCAGGGGGTTGCGATCCGTTTCGGAACGCAAATGGTCACCGCCACCATGCCGGGATCGTCGTTCGGCAGCTTCCTGATCTATGACTCATCGACCGTCAGTATCCAGAGGCCTCCGGCCGCGTTCGTTCCTGAACAGAAAGCAAGGATCAGAGTAACCGGCACAGAAAACGGAATTTCTATTATTCCGCAGGGATGTGCCTATGCGCTAAAGGTGATTGGGATCGACGGAAGCATTAAAGCGACCGTATCGTCGATGAGAAGCGGAACGGACATGATAAAAATTCAGGATATGGCTCCGGGCATTTATTTCCTGAATGGCGTGGTTGACGGGAAGCGCTGTGTCTTATCGGTCCTTGTTCCGTAAGATAGTCGTGCGGGGCAGATAATTACAAACCAATGACAAGGAAAAACATAAAAGCAGCGTATGGTTAATCTAAAAAAGGTGCAGGTGATAGTCTGTGCAGGTCTGGCGATGTTTGTTTTTTCCTTTTCACGGGTTTCAGCCGACTTTCCCGCGCGAAGCGGTTTTTGCGCTGCTCCCGCGACCAGTTGGGAGAATGCGCTGCTCAGCGGCAATGGGCGCATGGGAATCATGGTGTACGGCGGTTCGCTGATCGATACGATTATTTTCACTGCAAACAATTTTCACTATCCGAAGACCGCGAATTCGTACCTTCCGGATATCACGTCAGTTCAGGAAGCGGTCAAAAACGATTGTCTGGCAGGCAACTACAGGGCGGCTGCACAACGTCAATTAGATGCATTGCTGGCAGGTGGCGCCGTGCAAGCCGGTGAAGGCGGCGTACATACCGGATATAAAATGCTGCTGAGCATACCGGCAAACGGGACGGTTTCCAATTATTCGAGATCGTGCAACTTTGAAACCGGAGAGATCTCGGTGAAATGGACGGACAGCCGCGGTAACTGGACAAGAAAAGCATTCGTGTCCCGGACAGACAGTTGCGCCGTTCACTATTTAACTGCTCCGACCAACGGAAAAATAAGTTGTACGATTCAATTGAGCAGTACTATGCCGAATAAGCCGACGGATTGGACATTTACGACTATTGTCGATACCAGTTACCTGAACATGAGGGTGAACTATCAGTCCGGTGCAGGCGATCAGGGATATGAGGGGGTCACGCGCGTCATTCAAAAGGGAGGGTCTAAAAGTGCCAGCGGGAACGTCCTCACCATCACCAACGCCGATACGCTGGTTTTGTTGACGCGACTTAACAGATATACCGGCAATTGCGTTAGCCTGTTTAACCAGAAGAACATGCAGAACCAGCTTTCGTCACTTACCTCGGATTATGTCACGCTGTTAAACAGGCACGCGGCAGTCCACCAGACGATATATAACAGGGTCAAAATAGACCTTGGCGGAGATCCGGCCGACCGGTTGCTCTCCAACGAGGCATTGATGCAAAAGCAGGTAAATTCCACGGTACCGGTCAAGGCGTGCTGGGAAAGGGTATTTGACGCCGGACGCTATTATTATTTAAGCGCCAGCTGCAGCGAGACCCCGCCGCAGGGGATCGGTATATGGACCGGTGATTTTTCTGCTGCGTGGGGGGGCTTTTTTCATACTGACGCAAATCTTAACGTGACCGTAGGCGGCGGGAACATCGGTGATATGCCCGAAGCCATGGAAGGTTTTTTCAGTTTAATAGAAGGGTGGGTCAGTGATTGGCAATACAACGCGACACGTATCCTGGGTTGCCGCGGGCTTTTGCCGGACGGACAGGGTCCGGCCGGGGCCGGTAATGGTGTAGAGGGGGATTTGAATATTGATTGGCCCTACCAATATTTCACGGGAAGAACAGGTTGGCTGTTATTTCCGTTCTGGGAACATTACCTGGTGACCGGGGACAGGACATTTCTTACTAACCGACTGTACCCGTTATTGCGGCAAATGGGTTATTTCTACGAGGACTTTCTCAAGAGGACGGACGCCAATGGCAAATATATATTTGTCGGGTCCATCTCTCCTGAGAATACGCCCTCGAACTCCAATTCGCAGCTTACTATTAATTCGACTATTGATATAGCATCGGCGAAGTTTCTGCTGCAAACGTTGATCATTGCCAGCAATCAGTTGGGCGTGGAACAGGGCGCGGGGCAGGGGGTCGAACGGTGGACGGCGATCCTGAATAAATTGCCGCCCTATCTCATCAATACTGACGGCGCATTGAAGGAATGGTCATGGCCATCCCTCAATGACAATTATAACCACCGCCATATAAGTCATCTTATTAATGTCTGGCCGTTAAAGGAGATTTCCCCGGAGACAACTCCTGCCCTCATGGCGCCTGCGCTGAAAGCATTACAGTTGAGAGGGTATGAAGATGGCTCCGGTCATGGCGTACTGATGAGGGGGCTGGTCGGGGCCGGGCTCAAGGACAAAAGCTCGGTATATGCCAATATCATGATGCTGCTGAGAAACAATTTTCTCTACAGCAGTCTTTACTCGTCCCATTTTAACATTAACAATTCAAATACATTCTGGTCGGATGTCATCAATACCTTGCCGACGCTCATGATGGAAATG
>CAISVC010000664.1 GCA_903888815.1 uncultured Fibrobacterota bacterium | reverse complement strand
TTCACAGAAACCGTTCACTCCATTCCAGTAGACCCTGTTCTCACCCTGATTACCTCCGCTCGTACCCGAAGGATAATACAGCCTGCATATCTGGTTGCCGGTGATATCAAAGAAATAAATGCTGATATTTGCGTTAGCGGTAAGCGCATATTTGATAAGGAAGTTCCCCTTTGCGGGGTTGTAAGGATTCGGACCGTATTCGAACTTTGTTTGCACTCCTGTGATTATCGATGGATCAAATGAGCCCGCATGAAAAGTTGCCCTTGTTTCGGTCGTTGAAAGGTCATTTACAACGATCCTAACGGTCACGTAATTGTTCAAGCCCGTGGTGTTCAGTCGCGCCAGCACCGATTTTAGTTCCGGTGTCACGGAAGTTTCAAGTGTCGTCCATTGCGTTGGAGCGCCGCTCATGCCGTATTCAACCCTGAAATGATCAAAGCCCTCTCCGGTCGCGCTGCCGGTAATATCCACAGTGCCATATTGGATGGACCCGCCCGCAGGTGATTCAATGTTTGCGTACAACCCTCCCAATGCAGCGAGCGCATTTATGCGTCCGGAACCGGGAAGTCCGTTGATGCCGTCAGCATAGTTGAGGATCCTTTGTTTTATCGCCTCTGCCGTTATCGGAACCCCGGTCGATATCGACCTTGCCTTTATCAGTGCGGCTAGCCCCGATACAAAGGGTGCGGCCATGGAGGTACCCTGGTCATATTTATAAGTATTATTGGACAATAGCCATGTGCTTAAGATCTGCCGGCTGACATTGAATCCCGTCGGATCATCGCCGCCCGGAGCAGATACGCTGATCCACGACCCCCAGTTGGAATACCACGCTAGATTGTCTTCCGGCCCAGTGGCCGCGACCGAAATGACATGGGGATATGCCGCGGGATATGCAAGAGCAGTATTCCCGTCATTCCCTGCGGCCGCTACCAGAACCTCATCGGACGCCGCGGCATTTGCTATGCTCACTGCCAGATCAGGGTCGTCATCGGTGCTCCCGAAACTCATGTTGATCACGTTTGCTTTTTTGGAGACGGCCCAATTGATGCCCTGGATTATGTCGCTGTCATATCCGTTCCCGGAGGAATTAAAACATTTTATGGGGATTATCTTGCAGTTCCAGTCGACGCCGGCAACTCCTGCCGAATTATTGGTAAGAGCGCCAATTATGCCGGCAACATGCGTGCCGTGCCCATGGTCATCAATGGGATCTGTGCTTGCATCTCCAGTAATGAAGCGTGTGCCCTCCGCTGAGTCAATTCTACCGACAAGATCCACGTGTTTATAATCCACGCCGGTGTCTATTACCGCCACCTTGACCTCATTTGTCCCCGTCGTGATGTTCCAGCCGGAAACATTCCCTTCAAGCGAAGTGAGGTGTATCTTTGGAAGCGCCCACTGCAGGTTGTAATTCGTGTCGTTCGGCGTAACAAAGATCTTTCTGATGTAGTTCGGCGAAACTAATTCGACCGAGGGGTCCCTTTTGTATTCCTCCAGAGCTGCCATTACGTCGGTCTCTTTCGGGAATACAAGCACGTAGAACTGCGACATATTTCCCTTTCCGAAAAGCGATCTTACCTGTTGGATGCTGTATTTGGAGTTGAGAGCCTTTATTGACGCCGACTGGATGCTGACCTTATCCGCGGAGAAAACGCCGACCCCGGCTGTCGTCATGACGCCGCTCCTTAACTTAACAAGCAACTGGCCCGGCGCGTACCGGGCATCGCCAAGGCATT
>CAISVC010000663.1 GCA_903888815.1 uncultured Fibrobacterota bacterium | reverse complement strand
TCCTGCTTATACGCCCTCCGCAAAGGGGTCAAAACCGCTCACATCATCGACGGCCGCCTGCCGCACTCGATCCTCCTCGAGCTTTTTACCGACCACGGTATCGGCACGATGGTACGAAAATAAAATATAGGGCTATGAAAGGCCCATGAGGGCCCGTGAGGTGTTTGAAGGCTTAGGGCTAAAAGGCAGGAGAAGGCTTAGGGTGGGGGGAGAGATTATGGGAATAAAAGATCCGCAGCTGCTCAAGCTGCCCGCTCCCAAAGAGCTTGGTAAAAAGAGCGTATTCGCGGCGCTGAAGGCCAGAAGGACGGTCCGCGAGATCGGCGCTAAAAAACTTCCCCTCCAGCTCCTCTCCGATCTGCTCTGGGCGGCATTTGGCGTAAACCGTAAAAAAGGTCCTTTTGGCATTCCCGGTCGCACGGCCGGCTCGGCCAGCAACTCGCAGGAGATCGACCTCTATGTCGCTTTGCCGGACGGAGTTTACCTCTATGAAGCGGTGCCGCACCGTCTTGTTCCCGTCGCGGCCGGCGACTTGCGCCGCCTGGCGATCAACCGGGGGCAGGAGAGCCTGGGCGCGGGCGCGCCGGTGCGCATTATATATGTAGTGGACCTGGATAAACTGGTCCATTCCAAGGGGTATCAGGAGCCGGGTTTGCGGGACGAGGAAGTTCAAAAGTCATATTATTATGTCGATACCGGCCTGATCGCGGGCAACGTCTCAATTTTCGCGGCTTCTCAAGGCTTAACGGCCTGGTTCCATAACTGCCAGAAGGCGGCGCTGGCGGAAAAGTTAAAATTGCGCTCCAGCCAGCGCGTGCTGTTCGCACAAACGGTGGGGTGGCCGGAAAAAGGGAGTAGGGAGTAGAGGCCGAGGGACGAGGAAAAAAATCTTTGATGTTATGAAAAGATACCGTGTTTTTGCTCATGATTTTGATACAAGAGCTTTTTTATTAACATTGGATATAAAAGATGAATGGGAAGAAAAGGTCAAAACACTTCACCGCCAAAACACGGAAGAGATAGAAAAAGGCTTATTAATTCAATATGGTGTCGAAAATGCGCAAATTAAACGGCAGAACTTTATAGATTTAGGATCCAAGCCATTTTCAGTTTTAGCTTTTCATAATGTATTTTTCGAGCAGGTACGTTCTTCTTTTGTTATAGGAGCATATTATCCGGCCTTGACAGGTGCAAGTGCTTTGGGGGAGCGGATTCTTAATCATCTCATTATTCATTTAAGGGGATCATACAAGACAACATCAGAATATAAGAAAGTTCATAATAAGGAATCTTTTGACAATTGGTCGCTTTCTATCGCTGTCTTAGGTAAGTGGGGAGTATTATTGCCGGAAGTTATTGCGAATTATAATGAATTAGAGAAAATCAGGAATCGCCATGGCGGAATTCTCAGTGCCGCAGACGTGGTGGATTTCGCCGCAGACCTGCGCGCCCCTACTCCCACGGCGGCAGCCGTTCTGGCTACCCCGGACGTGGCCGATTTACGCTACAGCCTGTCGAATCTGTCTGGCCGGTTAGAAATGGCCTTTCATCCATCCCAACCCACAACCCAAAATCCATCCATTATGAGTTCCATGTTTTGTTATCAGTGCGAGCAATCGTCCCAGCGCACCGGCTGCACCTGGGTGAGCGCCCGCACGATGGCGACGTCTGCCTGCGCGGTGTGCGACGTCGCGAAGGTCGGCTGCCCGATGAACACGAACGCGAGGCCGCTTTTGTACACCCACGTGGTCGACACGCCACTGGCGTCAGCCATCCCCGTGCCCACCACCGGGCCAAACGCCGCGACGAGGTCGGGGGGACCGTAGCGTATGAAGATATCGCCCCGGTCCGTGTCAGCGCCGCGCACGTTCAGTTCATCGACCGTCCACCGCAATTCGGCGAACGTCACCCGCGCGAGGTACTCGATCCGCGATTCATTGC
>CAISVC010000662.1 GCA_903888815.1 uncultured Fibrobacterota bacterium | reverse complement strand
GTATGCAATGAGGTCGAAACGGCAAGAGGGTCATCGAGCTCCAATGTATGCGAAAGGTCCTTGCGGGAAATGTATACCATGCCTTTTGAATACAGCATCAAGGACGGCAAGGCACTGGCCGTCATGGTTGCCTACAATTTGGTGAACAACATCCATTGCACGCAGCATCCGCACCTGTTGACCGATATCCTCAAGTATGACTGGGGACACCGGGGTTATGCGCTTTCAGACTGGGGCGCGCTGCATGCGACCGCAGCGGCCGCCAATGCGGGCCATGATGTTGAACTGGTGAACAACACCTATTTCGGCACCGCTCTCCTGAATGCCGTGAATACAGGCGCGGTTTCTCAGGCGAGGCTGGACGATATGGCGAGAAGAATATTGCGCAATAAAATATTCTCAAATGTTCTCGGAAAACTCACTGCCGCAAGCAGGATCCAGTACGCTGCGGATCTCATGTGCGCTGCGCACAAACAGCTCTGCCTGGATATCGGCAGGAGATCGATCGTTCTTGCAAAAAATGACAACAATACGCTGCCCCTGAACGCGAGTACCCTCACTTCTATTGCCGTTGTGGGGACCTATGCAAACAATGCGCGGCTGAGCGGAGGCGGGAGCGGCGCTGCAACGTGCGCTCTGGCGGCAAATTTAGTGACGCCGCTCCAGGGAATAACGGCAAAGGTGGGCGCCGGAAAAATAGCGGCGACCTGGAATACCGCTGAGGCGGTCGTGGTCGTGGTCGGCGTGTCAGGTGAATCTGAAGGCTCTGACCGCGGAACGCTTGCAATCAATAATGCTGCGGCTGAGAACACGTTGGTGACCAATATATTGGCTGCGGTTCCGGCCAAAAAATGTATCGTGGTGGTGACCGGCGGGAGCGCCGCATCAAGGGACGTATGGGCCAACGCGCCTGCAATCCTTGTAGCGTGGTATCCCGGAGAGAACCAGGGGACTGCGCTTGCTGACATTATTTTCGGCGATGTGAATCCGTCCGGAAGGCTCTCCTCTTCATGGCCTGTTTCCAACGCCTCCCTGCCGACGTTTACCCCAACGCTGACTCAAATCCCCTATCCGTCACCGGACACGGGTGTCGGCTATCGCTGGTATGACAAGACAGGTATTGTTCCGTTTCTGGCCTTTGGACAAGGCCTCAGCTATACCACATTTGCATACAGCAACCTGAGGTTCAGTTCGAACCCTGCATATGCCGGCGAAAATGTTATTGTCACGGTAACGATAACCAACACGGGGACGCGTGCCGGAGAGGAAGTTGCGCAGCTCTATTTGAGCGAACAGAATCCCCCGATGAAGCGTCCTGTCAAGGAATTGAGAGGGTTTGCCAGAGTAGCGCTTAACCCGGGGGTACCAACAGATGTCTCTTTTACATTGCGGCCAAGGGAGTTCGCCTATTTTGACTCTACTGCAACGGTGAGGCGGTTTATCGCCCAGCCCGATAATTACACCATCAGGGTTGGCCCTTCATCGACAAATCTGCCTCTTTCAGCAACCATTACGCTGTTGGATGCGAGAGGCCCCGGCTGTCCATAAAAGGGTCTGTTTTAAAGGTGATTGATCATGATAATGCCACCGGAATTATTCCGGTGGCATATACATTTGTATGGCCTTGCAAGCATTATCAGAATCCCATATTTTGCACTGCGGTCATTATTCATACCGGCACGGCCACGATTATTTTTCCAGCACCTGATTGATAAAATTTCATCCTGAAAGGAGCACTATGAGACAACTATGTTCTATACTCGGCGGGCTGCTTTTTGCATCCGTCCTTTGTTTCGCGGGGGATTTTGAGCCAAAAGTCAAAATTTCCGGTGGTGCCGGATTGGAGCTGGGCCAGGTAGTCCATGGGTCATATTTGCTCATGTATCAGGATTATCAGGAAATAGTTAAAGGGTGGCAGGAGCGATTTCTGTACCGGTTGATTTATGATATGACAATGACGGAACGCATCCGTATGGTGATGGATATCGAAGGCCAGATCAGTTTTTCCTATCCGCAGATGTTGAATCCCATAGAAACGCAGGGAACCCGATATCTGTTTTTCCCCGAACGAATGGAGGGCATGTATACGCTTGGAGACCAGGAAGAGCCGTATTTGCAGTTCGGGGTCGGCTATTTCCCCTATAAATTCAACCCCGATGCAAGGAATTTAGGCGAATTGGAGTTCAGAAGCGGCACCTATCCGCTCTATGTCATAACCAATTTCGACCACTGCTACGGCAAACTGCTTGGCTTCAGGGTAAGCAGCACGCTCTTCGGAAGTTTAAAGCAGGACCTCATGCTTACCAGCGAAGCGCTGATGTTCCCGACGCAGGATTATTCCCTGTCGTATGTAGTGCATTATTCGCTGGCACGGATGCTCGATATCGGCGCCGGGTTAAGCATTGCCCACCTTTTTTCAACTGAGAGGAAGTTAACTGACCCTAAAGATAGTTGGTACATTCAAGAGAATGGCGATACCGCAATTTACAGTTTCAAGGGGATCAAACCGGCGGCCGTGGTTGCTTTTGATCCGAAACCGTTGCTGCCTTCATCGATTTCGGATTTATTGGGGAAGAACGACGCCCGCCTGTATGGTGAGGTTTTCGTTTCCGGATGGGAGAACCGGAAAAATTATGATTCGGCCGTACTTTTTGATACGGCGCAACAGATGCTGCAATATTACGCAAATCGGTCGGACAGGACGGTAGTCATGTTCGGTTTTAATATTCCCACCTTCAAGCTCATGGATGTTCTTTCATTGGAATTCGAGCATTTTCCGAACAGATATCCCAACAGCTACCGGAATGCACTTGAAAGGAATCTGGCAACGCCGTTTAATCCGGTCACCCCGAAACAATTTGCCTGGAGATGGTCGTGCTATGCAAAAAGGACCTTTTTGAGCAAATTTTTTATTGTCGGCCAGGTTGCGCGGGACCATTTAAGGACGACTTTTCCCGACTTAAAACTTTCGGAAAAGGAAGATGTGCTTAAATACGGCAAGGATTGGTGGTGGGTTTGCAGCTTTGGTTTTAAAATCTGATGTGCAGCGCCATGACGTTTCACTTATCGAGAATAACACCTGCAGGGAAAGGTTGTTGTATGAAAAAGGCACACACGACGCGCTTCGCAACCATGGCATTGTTTATTGCCTATGTGTTGTGTTCAGCGGACACTACTGATAATCAGACGGTTACTATCAAGAACTCCGGCTTTATTGCATTTGAGAACGGCCAGATAGTCAGAGGAATATCCGGTACCTCCAATCAGGACTGGATTAAGGGCTGGCTGGAACGGGCAATGCTCCAGTTCACCAATGAGTTTATTGTCAACGAACGGATGAAATTTATCCTGTCGGTCGAAGGTCAGTTTGGCTTTTCGTATCCACAGAGTATCGGCGCCAGGGAATCGATGCTGCCGCGTTTCTGGATGTACCCTGCCCGCGTGGAAGGCATGTACACGCCGCTGGGGACTACGGAAAAACCTCTCTTGCAGTTCGGGCTCGGCTATTTCCCCTACCAATTTAACCGGAATGTGAGGAATTTAGGCGAATTTTTATTCAGGAGCGGTACCTATCCGCCCTATATAATAAATAATTTCAACATGCCCTTTGCCCGGCTCCTGGGCTTGCGGGTCAGCAGCGTGCTCTTTGAAAATCTCAAACAGGACCTTTTCTTTACAAGCGAAGCGCAGATATTCCCGACGCAGGATTTTTCCCTGTCGTATTTGGCCCATTATACGCTGGGCCGCTGTCTGGAAATCGGCGCAGGCGTCTGTTTCGCTCATCTTTTTTCAATCGAAGGACGGTTAACTTCTCCGACGCAATTTCCCGACCCCATTGACCCTACCCGTTTTACCGATAATTTCACCTGGACAGAGAGAAATGCGTGCATGTACATCGATAAGAACGGCGACACTGCATTTTATACGTTCAAGGGAACCAAGCCCGTTGCTATGCTTGCATTCGATCCAAAGCCCCTGCTTCCCGGAGTGGTATCGGATTTACTGGGCAAGGATGATGCCCGTTTGTACGGCGAGGTGTGCGTTATAGGATGGAAAAATTATATAAATTATAATACCGATACGACCATGAGGTATCCTGATTATCATAACCGGTGGGACAGGACCCCGTTCATGTTTGGTGTAAATATACCTGCGTTCAGGCTGCTGGATGTGCTCTCTTTTGAACTTGAACATGATTCAAAACATACTAATAGCTATTATAATGTGATGGATGTCAATATACCGACCTATTTTACGATTCCCGGGAAAAAACTGGCTGTCTGGAAGTGGTCGCTCTACGCGAAAAAAACATTTTTTGACAAATTCTGCCTTATCGGCCAGATTGCGCGCGATCATATGCGGCCCAGTTATCCGACCTATATTTTAACTGAAAGAGATGATGTGCTGTCCAGGAACAGCGATTGGTGGTGGGTTCTCAGGCTGATGGTAAAATATTAAGGACAGGAGCGGGGAATTGAGGGGCAAGACGATTGGTGAATGGGAAAATTCTATCAGCTATGGTACGCTCCGGTATTAGTAAAAAGAAGATTGAAAATCTAAACAAACAAGAGTATATTACTCATATCAGATCCATCTCTTAACTTAAGCCTTTTGAAGAGGTACACTTAAAATTCATTCACCAGTCATCCCGGAAAGGGGGGTCGTATGTTTCACAAATTTTTAAGGTCGGGAACCATCATGGCTTGTGCGGTGATGATGGTAGTATGGGTAGCGGTGCCGAGTTCTGGCCTCACCGTTACTCAAAGCGCGACGGGGATTTCGGTCGCCGTTGACGCAACCGGCGCATACACCATCACCACGACAACTCCGCCGTTTACCTTTGGGGGGAATCTCGCAAGAACGCTGACGAATATTGCGCAGGTAGACGCTTCGGATAAAATTGGGCAGTACACGGGAATCACCTTCAATCTCACCGGCACCGGCCCGTTGCAGGGGACCATACGTTTGTATCAACGGATTCCGGTGGTCATGTTCAGCATGAAAACCCTCGCTCAGATGGCGAGTCTCGGATTGAATTTCCCGGACATAACCACCTATCCTACTACGAACATGCTCTATATGGGACAGCAGCACAATACTTTTTGTGTTCCGACATTCACGCTCACTTCCATCGGAAGCGATGCCGCATTGGTTTCCTATAATGCCCAGGGCCAAACATTCGTTTTTTCCGCGGCGGATCACTTCTGGGAAGTATCCAATTCATATACGAATGTCCTTCGCAGCAGCGTGAAATCGTGGGCAACGCCGCTTCCGGCCAATTGGGACCTGCAGGCGATTTTAGCCGTTGGAAACGGGATCAATCATACGTGCGATATATGGGGAGAGGGGTTGAGAGGGTATTACGGGAAACCTCTGACGAGCAATCAGGCTTCCCTGCCGCTGCGCACGATCGGCTACTGGACGGATAATATATGCTATTATTACTACAGGGTCGATGCCCAATTCGCAAACTATGAGGAAGAGATGCTGGCCGTCAAGCGTCATTATGACACGCTCAGGATCCCGATGAAATATTTTCAGCTTGACAGCTGGTGGTATAAGAAAAGTTGCAGCCAATCGTGGAGCGCTAACGGCGGGGCCGGTATTTATGATTGGAGAGCGCACCTGGCGGTTTTTCCTAATGGACTTGGGGCGTTCCATACCAGGATGGGCGTGCCTCTTTTTTGCCACCACCGCTGGTACCAGACAGGCTGCACTCCGCCCTCGCCGGTCGTCGGTCAATGGGGCCTTTCCGGCGGACTCCCTATAAAATACGCGGCATGGCAGTATATTCTTGACCATGCTCCAGACAGCGGTATTGCTACCTTTGAGCAGGATTGGCTCGATAATAACGCGCTCGTCGCGCAGCATATCGGCGATCTCGATTCCGCCATGGGAAATATGGCCACGGTTTGCGCTGCCTATTCTATGGACCAGCAGTATTGCATGCCGGTGCCCATGTATTACCAGCAGGCGGCGAAATATCCTACTTTAACGACAATCCGGGTAACAGGCGACGGGTATAACCAGAGTAAATGGAACGATCTTATTTTTAACAGCCGTTTTGCGTGGTCAATGGGGATGTTCCCGTTCTATGACAATAACCGCAGTACCAATAACCAGACCGGGTGCATTATTTCGGCTGTAGTTACGGCGGGTTTGTTCGGGCCGTCGGACCAGATCGGAGCCGAGGTGGCAGCCAACATTCTCCCCGCGGTCAGGCGCGACGGCACACTCATCAAGTGCGATGTGCCGGCGCTTCCCACGGAGCAGACGTATATCAGTTTTGCCCAGGCAAGGGTCGCCAATCCGGTCACCTTTACGTACACCGACCATGGAAACAATGTTAAAACGTATTACCTGTTTGTGCCGGGAGCAGGCGCGCCCTCGTATTCGTTCAACCCTGCACTTGAAGGATTTCCCGCGCCCGCGAACGGTATGTACGCCTATAACTGGTTCTCTAAAACCGGGCAATTCGTTGCGGCCGGCAACCCCCTTACCGCCACGTGCGCTGCGGGAACCAATGCGTTTCATTACTGGGTTGTGGCGCCCGTTGGGGCTTCGGGCCTAGCATTTCTCGGAGATTTAAGCAAATACACTTCCTGTGGCAGGCAGAGGATAACATCGCTCGTTCATTCACCGACGCAACTTACGGTGTGGGTCGATCTTGAACCGCAGGAAGCCACGGTGACCCTGAGCGGATATGCAACCGTAAAGCCGAATGCGATATGTTCCAATAATGCCACACTGGGCACCGTGAATTTTGCCAACAATATTTTCAGTGTCGTGTTGACGCCGAACGTAGGCGCCAGAACGCCGATGTGGGTTGTTTTCGGACAAAATCCCGTTGCGGTCGGGAATGCCGTTTACCGGCCGGTTCGTAACAGCGAAGTCTCGGTTTTTGCCGACCGGGGAAGATTATCAATTGACATCGGAACAGTCGCCGATTTCTCGGTCTATATTTATACCTTGAGAGGACAGCGCTGTTTCGCGGCCGACTATTTCAACCGGCGCTCGGTCGCCATTCCTTCCTTTAAGCTGAAACAGGAGACCTACATGGTGGAAATCAAGCAACGTGCAGGCTCATGTGTAAAAAAATTCACGGTGCGATAAACATATCCTCGTCCCCATTGAGAAGGTCCTCTACGGACCTTCTCAACCAATCTTTCATCCAAATAACAAAGGAGTATCGATGGAAGGGCATAATTTTTTTTTAAAAAACTATGTTTACGCGTGCATCGGTCTTACCATCGCGGCAACAACGCAGGTGATGGCCCAACCTGCTAATGACACGGGAAAGATGGTGCTTACCGGATGGGGAGATCATGAAACCGGGCAGATGTACAAGATCCGATGGCAAGGGAATAATATTCTCCGTCAATGGCTTATGCGCGAGCAGGCCAATCTGACAGTCGGCTATATCTATAACGAATATTTCCGTTTGTCAGTAGGCATCACCGGCAGGATGTGGTTTGAAACCTATCCCGATGCCATGCGAAACCCGATGAACTCACCACGGAAGCAGTATTTCACCGTATATCCGAGCGCCGCAGAAGGGATTTTTTCGTACAATCGCCTGAACGCGGTCAAACTGGGATTGGAAGTCGGCTATTTCCCTTTCAAGTACAATCCCGATATCCGGAACCTGGGCGAGTATCTGGTCCGGTGCGGCGCGTATCCGCCCTATATCATCACCAACCTGGACCAGACCTTGAGTCGATTGGCGGGTCTGCATGCAAGCGCGACGTTATGGGACATGGTTCATGTGCATGCGCTGTTTACACAGGAGTGCGAGCAGCCCACCTTTTACGATCCATCGCTCGCCTTTCTTGGTGATGTGAATGTCAAAAAGGTATTCGAGATGGGTGGGGGTGTCTCGTTTGCACGCTTCTGGCCCATCGACAACCGGGCAACGGCAAAACGTGACCCGATAAACGCCTATTATGACCCTTCGCTTCCTGATTCAACCGGCTACTATACCTTTGCCGG
>CAISVC010000661.1 GCA_903888815.1 uncultured Fibrobacterota bacterium | reverse complement strand
ATATTATGATGGAAGGGGAGAGGTGACAAATATCCGCGTATAAAAGGGAAAAAGTGATTTGTTCCATCAATTTAAGCATTTAAAATGACTGTTTTTTTATGAATAAGAAAAATCTGTGAGGAGATAAATAGGATGAGGAGATAAATAGGATTAGGATTATGGTAAAGTATAATCATTAAACTTTTTTAAGGAGGGGTGTATGTATCGATTCGGTTGGTTGAGGGATGCGGGGCGTATGGTGTTCTTGTGTGCCATGCTGCTGTTTACGCTCGGGTACAGCGCAGCAGTGGGTACGTACACAACGCATACCGTAAGTGGCAATACCATCAATTTTACCGTGACGAACGGCGCGGTGCGGATCATCGTATGCACGCCGAGCATGGTACGTGTCAGCTTCGACACGAGGGGTCCGACATTTACTGCAACCGATGACGTTCTCAGTATGGCAGATGTCAACCAGACATGGACCGGGACAACGCCAACGGTGACCGATCCTACTCCGGGACTTACGGGAAATATCCGTATTGCGACATCGGCAATGGTTGTCAATGTAGCGAAAAATCCGTTCCTTCTTACGTACTATAAGGCTGACGGCACTACCGAGATAACGCACGAGACCCAGCCTATGAATTCAAACGGATCTTCCACCGGCACTCCGGCAGTCTGCTTTGTTCAAACCGCGGCCGAACACTATTACGGCTGGGGTGCGGCCTTTGAATATTTAAGAGGAACATATCGCAGTATAGATAATAAGGCTCATGAGTACCATACCCGGCGGTCAATGGCCCTTTACATGTATTCAACGGGTCCAAGCTCAACAGCCCAGGGTTACGGGATATGGCTTCTGTTCTGCGAGCCCTACCCGTCGGCTTCAGCATGGGGAGATATCACCAACCCGACCCAGGGGTGCGGTTTTGACCTTACCGGGGCAACCGCTAAATTCTATATGAATCCGAACAGCGAGGACAGTTATACCGCTCCCATGGACTATTTAAGCTATTACTTCTGTGCCGGAGATTGGAAAACTGCAATGTCGAATTACACGCTCGCTTCGACACGGCCGCCGAGACTTGGCAAGAAGTTTTACGGCATGATGCGCGACATGTATTTCCACAATAATGCTCCCGATAACTGTGGCTCTGGTTGTATACGCCCGTGGATAGATATGTTCCGGAGCAACCATTTCAATATGGACTGGATCCGCATGGACAATTTCCAGGACTGGACATCTTTGAGCCTCGCTAATGCCGGTACTGCGCGCGGATGCTGGGACGCCGGTGCATTGGCTGCTGTCCAGTACTGCCGTTCGAACGGCATGTATTTCGGCGGCATGAATTACGGCTGGGGATACCAGGGCTGCTGCAGCCCCGGTTGTTGTCAGACCAGGACGGATAATGTGGCAGCTGCGACGACATCCGTAAATAATGGTTATGACTGGGCATGGTACGATGCGATGAATTACCATGGCCGCAACCAGTCGCAGGCGCAGTGGAGCACGTGGCTGCAGGCCCACGGCAATGACGAAACAAAGGTGATGATTTCGAGAGGCTGGCAGTCGCTTTCGAGCCATGCATGGCCGGGTAACCACATGGGAGACTATCTGAATATAAACTCTAATAATCAGCTGTGCGTCTACGATATATTTCCTGCTACTTTGTTGGAGCATCTGGTGGGCTATGCGTGGAGCCATACCGATTTGGGCGAAAGCTCGAACCAGGACTGGGGATACATCGGCTATACGTTGCGTCCTATGGCAACTATCCATATGGCGGGTGCCGGTGGCAATTACGACGGTACTTTCCAGGAATGCGGCCAGATCGGCGGTTTTTCCGCTGCCCAGAAAGCTGCCATGGTCAAGTGGGGAAACCGGCGTCAGCGGTTCATACCATTCATGTTTACCTACGGTATGATCGCGCACGAAACGGGTATTCCTCCGACGCGCGGTATGATGTGCCAGAACGGCGGCGAGTGGACTGCTGCTGCGCAAAGTCTTGGGTTCCAGGCGTACGTGGGCGACGAACTTATCTGGTCGCCCTATTATTCCGATCGCCCGAGTAATAACACGTGGCTGCCTGCGGGCGTATGGTATGATTTTTTCCCTGACGGCGGACAGCCGGCAATCAGTTATACGGGTCCTACCACCATTACCTATAACGCGCAACCGGCAAGCGGCCACCGGTTGCCGGTGTTTGTGAAGGCGAACTCGATCGTTCCGCTCGGCGACAGTCTGGAGTGGGTCGGCCAGAGACCGGAAAGCTGGATCACGCTTATGGTATGGCCGACTGACGGATCAGCCACGCGCCAGACCGGTTCGTTTACCCTGTATGAGGACGAGACGCCTGTTAAAACAACCTTTGCTATGACTTATTATGGCGATGCTCCCGGTACCAGTTATAAAAGCACGGAGATAGACATCGGTAATTTCGCAGGTTCAAAGTATTGTCCTACTCCTGCTTCGCGTAATTACCGTGTTGTGGCCCACGCTATAGCTTCGCCTCCAGAGGTACATAGCGGTGCAACGAATTTGACGGCGATCACCTTAGCCCAGATTAACGCTGGAACTGCAGGTTATTACTGGGATGCTGCGAATGGCGGTATGGTTCACGTGAATGCCGCGGGAACTGCTCAAAACGCTGCATTTGTCATCTGGATCGGGCCGATAGTATCAGTACATTCACCAGCGTTTGATGCCGTTCTTGCGCAGAAGGTCTCTGTCATACGCCATGCCGGAGCAGTCGAGGTGAAGGTGCCGTTTACGGGAAATCATACGGTCGAAATCCTGAACGCGCAGGGAAGGCTTATCACAAAGCGCACCGGGAGTTCGAAGGCTGATTACATGATCTCGCTGGACCGTCAGGCCAGCATGATGTACATCGTGAAAGTATCGGCGCAGGGCCAGTCTATTGTTAAAAGGGTTACGCTCTAATACAGGATACGCCGGTAAGCATTAACCGTTAATTTGCAAAGCAACAATCGGCCTTCGCCGTCAGGGCGGAGGCCGATTTTCTTTTTTCTGTTTCGCAGGCTGAAATGGCCGCGGCAGTTTCAAATGAGATGATGTATATTTTATTGCAAAATAGGGTAGTGCGGCAGGAAATTTCTATGAAAAGATGGTTCTTAATGCATGGTTGTTTTTTCTGCGCCGTCGCAGCGATGGTTATTTTCTGCAACTCAGGCAGTGACAAGCAATTATCGCTGACGGCAATTCCTGTAAAAAACGACATGGTTGCCGTTCCCGCAGGGTGGTTCTGGATGGGTTCCGAAGATGGCGAGCAGGATGAAAAACCGATGCACCGCGTATGGCTTGATTCCTTTTTCATCGACCGTTTTCCAATCACCAATGCGCAGTATGCGCTTTTTCTTAAGGAGACGAACCGCGAAAAACCCCTTTACTGGAACGATGAAAAGTGCAATGATCCCAATCAGCCGGTGGCAGGGATAACATGGGCTGATGCCATGGCATATTGCGCCTGGCGGTCGAAAAAGGAGCACGCGCGCTTTACTCTTCCTACTGAAGCACAGTGGGAAAAAGCGGCCCGCGGCGATGATAAACGCAAATACCCGTGGGGCAACCAGGCTCCGGACAAAAAGCGCGCGCCTACCGAGATCACGGAAAAGATGCCGACTGTCGGAGTGTGCGAGCTTGGGAGGTCACCCTACGGCGTTTCGGACCTGGTCGGTAATGTATGGAACTGGTGTCTTGACTGGTACGATAAAGCGTATTATCAACAAAGCCCTGAACGCAACCCTGCCGGCCCTGAAACCGGCACCAGAAAAGCAGTCCGGGGCGGGAACTGGGTATTCTTAGGCTGTTGCAGCGGAACGCCGGCTTATGCTCTGCGGACAAGCCGCCGTAATGCGTTCCACCAGAGCATTCAGAAAAAAAGCATCGGATTCAGGTGTGTTAAAAGCGGCTTACCAATAACCGCCCTTCCGGTATCCGGCAAGGAGCGGAAAGAAAGCGACAATGCGCCTTAAAATTGCCCGAAGCGATACGCTGTGGGTTGCTGCGGCAGGAACTTTTGCCGGCGCAGGGGCCGCTGTTTTAACCTATTTCGGGAACCCCGTTGACGGCGGCATTTCCATCGCCTGCTTCAGCCGCGATATTGCCGGAGCGCTCGGGTTTCATCAGGTAATTGAATTCAGCTACCTGCGGCCGGAGATAATCGCTATTGCATTCGGTGCCGCGCTGGCGGCAGTTGTCAAGGGCGGGTTCCAGCCTGCCGGGGGTTCTTCAACACTGCTGCGATTTTTTATCGGAATGATCTGTTCCTTCGGAATCTTTGCGTTTATCGGATGTCCAATGCGCGTGGGCCTCCGGCTTGCCGGCGGCGATCCTGCTGCGCTGGCCGGTATAGCCGGGCTTGCAGCGGGTATCGGTATCGGTACGATCTTCCTTGCCAATGGGTTTTCGCTGGGTAAGAGTGCGATAACCTCCCGCACGAACGGTCTGGCATTCCATTTTTTCCTTGCTGTTCTGTTTATTCTCCTGATCGTAAAACCCGCTTTTATTACGCTGTCGCATCAGCGTCATGCACCGCTCATCGCATCGCTTGCCGCTGGCGGAGTACTGGGGATCCTGGGCCAGCGAACCAAGCTCTGTTTTATCGGCGGCTTTAGAAATGCGTTTCTTATCGGTGATCTGACCCTGCTCACGGGTTTTGTATTCCTTGTCATCTCGGCATTGGTAACCAATGTGCTGCTCGGGCAGGAGCATATGGGAATTCACATCATCGGATCGGCCGACATCGTTTGGAGTTTCCTGGCGCTGACCGTCGTGGGTCTGGCATCCACGTTTCTGGGAGGATGCCCGTTTCGCCAGCTCATCCTTGCTGCTCAGGGGAATACCGACAGTGCGATCAGCATCCTGGGATTAATGGCTGGTGCCGCCATTTCGTACAATTATTACTTTGCTTTCATGGCTGATTCGCTTGACCGAAATGGCAAAATGGCGGTAATCGCCGGTCTGCTGGTCTTGTTTATTATCGGAGTTTATAACAGGAAAAAAACGTAAGCGCGATAGAATCCGGGTTGTATTATGGCAGGCAAACACGACGGCCGTATCATGACGTTCCATGGAACGTATTATGTTCTGAAGGCCGAGAAACTTTTGCAGAAAGAAGGCATCGCCGTAGAGGCGATAGCCGCCCCGCGCCATATCAGCAGCGACTGCGGTATATGCATCCGGTTTAACCTTTCCGACGAGGAGCGCGTGCGCCGGATTATCGTTACCGCAAGTATTGAAATAAACGGGGTTTACGATGAATAGCGCCGCCGTTCGTGTGTGCGACCGGATTATGGTATGGGGAGTGCCGCTGTTAGGGTTTGCCATTCCTCTGGCGGTGTTTCCAAGCTATACTTTTCTGTTCATCAAGTCTACGATTCTCCAATGCGGCGTGGCCGTTCTTTTCGCGGCATGGGCAGTCAAGGCGATAGAAGCACGATCCTTCGGCATTGACAAGAAACTGAGTATTTTCATTGTTCCTGCATTCGTATTCTTGCTTTCGGCAATATTCAATTTCGCTTTTGTCACATCCTCGAAAGATACGAGCATTGATGAACTCATGGTGCGTGTTCCCTATTTTATGATTTTTTTCGTGACCTCAGTTACATTTGCGGATATCAGGCTGGCACGCAGAATGCTGGTCTGGATCATGGGCGCGGCATTTCTTGTTTCAGCGTATGGAATGCTGCAGCATTTCAGGCTGGATCCTTTTGATACAGGCAACAGCAACCGGATTCAGGCCACTTTCGGTCACCCGAATTTCTATGCAGGTTTTTTAATTACGGTCATTCCGGCGGTTGCCTCCGCATTTGATTTCACCAGTGCGGCGGAACGTAAAAGGTTCCTGTCTGTAATGATGCTTGTTTTATTTGCCGCTGTTGCTTACTACGTGTTGGTGACACTTTCCGCTTCGCTTATATTCCGCGCTATAGTATTCGGCATTTTTTGCACGGCGATGATTGCGTTCTGTATAGGTTTTAAACTTAAGGAAAAAACAGCAGCAGCGTTCACCTTATTCCTTCTTGTTAATAATCTTTTTCTGACGGGGAGCCGGGCAGGGCAGATCGGGCTGGGCGCGGTGATTATTACTTTCCTGTTGCTTCTCTTCATTTTCGTACTCTGGGCGCGGTCACTTAAAAAGACGTTTATTATTTCCTTTGCCTCCCTTTCCCTCGCGGTATGCGTAGCGTTGAGTGTCGCCTATACCACCCACCGGGAAGAGGGTCGAATGATCAGCTTCAAGGAACGCAAGTATTACGTACAAGGTGCATTTGAACTTATCAAGCGGAAACCCATTTTAGGCAATGGTCTCGGGACATTTAAAAATAATTATCCGCTGGTTAAAACACGGGAATCGTGGGCGTATAATGCGATGTGCTTTGAACATGTGAGCAATGTCTACAACGAACATCTTGAAGTGCTGCATGATGAGGGAGCAGCTGGATTTTCGATCTATGTCTGGCTTATTGCATCAGTCTGCATCTTTTCAATTCTGGCGATGCGTACCTATGCAAAAACGGTGTTGCCATTACCGGCAACAGGCTGCCGCGAATCTTTTTGGCTGCGGATGTATACCCCGAGTCCTCTCGGAATGCTTATAGGACTTTTATCCGGAGTTATAGCGCTCCTTGTCAGCAACATTTTCTCCCTGAGCATGCGATATACCGCAACCGGTTTCATCTACTGGCTTTTTTTAGGACTTATTGCCGCGCAAGTCTCGGCGATACTTCGAAAGCCGGCGGCGGGGGCGGGAATACCGGTCCCTGATGGACATACAGATGCAGCAGGACCGAAAGGGGTATTTCGGGGAAAACGAATTGCTGAAACGGTGATTATCCTTGCTGCGCTTGTTGCCATAGTTTTTTCGGTCCGTTTGTTTCTTGCTGATATTTGCATGGACAAGGCCGTGATGCATTCAAAAGATGCCTATACGGCCATTGAAAACGCCGACAGGGTCTACCATGGTATTTTTGTCGAAGGAACGCGCTATCGGTCTGATCCGGAGGAATGGGAGAAGGCCGTGGCAAACTATATGAAAACGCTTCGCCTTAATCCTTTCCACATAAGAGCCCGATATTTTCTCGGCAATTCCTTCAACCGGCGCTGGAACATGGACATGCTATGCAATCCTGCGTGGGGCGATATACGCGATGAACGGCGGACCGATGCGCAGCGGGCCCTTGAACAGTACGAATATGTCTATCGGCAGGCACCGCATTTCACCGAAATTGATTATGAGTTAGGCGATCTTTACCGGAAGCTCGGCGATCCGGACCAGGCCGTCAGGTATTATAAGGAGTATGTCCGGTATATGCCGTTCTTTACAAAAGCTCACTTCGCGCTGGCCGAGACGTATGCGGCAAAAAAAGACTGGGCGAATGCCGCCGAGTCGTACAACAATGCTATTGATCTCAATTCGAAATTTACGATTGCGTATCTTTCGCTCAGCGCTGTTTATCATATGCTGCACAAGGAGGACCTGTCGGCAGAAATGCTTGAAAAGGCACGGGAGCTTATGCCCCAAAAGGCGGATTTCCTGATGGTCGATATCTGGGAAAAATTCGGAGAACCTGATCTGGCGATGACGGCCTGCCTCAAATTTATTGCGCGCGACTCCACTGATGCCGCCGCTTATTCCAAGCTTGGCTGGTTTTATATCCAGAAGAAGGAATGGAAAACCGCTATCGGTGCCTATAAAAAGGTGATAGCGCTTGATCCGGGGAATGCCCCGGGGTATATCAATCTGAGCAATCTATACTATCAGACCGGACAATTGGAAGCCGCCAAAGAGAGCTTCCAGAAGGCCGTGGAGATAGACCCTGAACTTGTACGTTCGGTAGTAAACCGCCCGCCGAATTCCGAATAACCATGGTTATTGAAAGTCATTGTTCTAATCCGTTTTTCTCATAAGCAGTTCGATGGCGATATTTGCTTCCATATTCGCCGCAATCGCGACCCGGGCCGAACACAGCCCCATGCTCATGTCCGACTCGCCATCACCGACTACATGAATAGTACCTGTATGACGCACTTTCATCGCTTCGGTTTTTCCAATGCCGGAAAGCCCGCTTACAGAAATAATATGTCTCTTTGGAAAAGCCCTGCACCAGGCTTCAATGAGCCACGACTTCGATTCCGCACGGTCAAACGCTTCAATGAGAATATCTGCATTCTTGAAAATAACCGGCACATCGGCAGCACTGAACTGGTTTTTAACAAGAGTAAGCTGTATGAGGGGATTTATCGCCATACAATGATACGCTAATGCTTCCACTTTCTTCTTGCCGATATCGGTTTGAAAAAAATATTGCCGGTTGAGGTTTGACTCCTCGACGGTATCGAAATCGGCCAGAATGAGTTTACCCACCCCGGCGCGGACCAGCGCCACCACGGCGTTGGAGCCCAGCCCGCCGCATCCTGCTATTCCTACCGTTGCTTTATTCAGGATCTGCGTAGAACCAGGAACATTTTTTTTAAAAAGTTCTTCTTTATTCATGTTTTTAACGTTATACTTTTTTTTGAAATAATCACTCCTGAGCATCTTTCACTATCGCGACCAATTCAGGAAGATCTATTCCCCGTTCTTTCAACCGACCTTACCCCCAGAAAGTATCACACTTGCAATGAGAGTTTCCTGTGTTTAAGACTGGCAGCATAGACCGTAGGAGGTACCCTTCCGAGGGAGCTATGCGGCCGTAT
>CAISVC010000660.1 GCA_903888815.1 uncultured Fibrobacterota bacterium | reverse complement strand
TTTTTACCGGATAAGGACACCATTGACCGTTTCAGCACCGAAGTTAAAACCTTTTTAGAAGCGACAAAACCGCTCCCCTTATCCGGAGCGGCTTCTCAGAAAACAAACGGAGGCGCAGTATGAGGCTGAAAGATCCTCAATTCCTCCTGCTGCTCCTTTTCATGATACCCATGATATGGATATATCTGCTTCGCGAACGATCATCTCCCCCCGCCATACGCTTTTCCGATCTTTCAGGCATTAAAAAACTGCCTTCCTCAATGCTCCTCAAATGGAGGCATATTGTGTTCGCGCTGCGCATGGCAGGACTGTGCCTTCTCGTAGTGGCCCTGGCGAGGCCGCAGCAGGGACGCTCCGACTCCGAAGTGACAACGGAAGGCATCGACATCATGCTAATCCTCGATGTGTCGCAGAGCATGGAAGCACTCGATTTCAAGCCTGACAACCGGCTTGCCGTGGCAAAACAAACCATTCAGGAATTTGTAAAAGAACGCGATAGCGACCGTCTCGGCCTTGTCATATTCGCGGCCCGCGCCTATACGAAGTGCCCTTTGACGCTCGATCATAACGTTCTCAACCAGTTCGTGAGCAACATCGACTTTACCAACTTCAGCTACCAGACCGCGATCGGCACGGCCATCGCAACCGCCGCGAACCGGCTTAAAGACTCGCCGGCCAAAAGCAAGGTGATGATTCTCGCCACCGACGGCGCGAACAACGCGGGTGAAATCCCGCCCATCACCGCTGCCAATGCGGCAAAAGAGCTCGGCATCAAGATCTACACCATCGGCATCGGCAGAAAAGGCAAGGTGCCCATGCCAGTGCAGGTGCAGGATCCCTTTACGGGCCAGGTGTTCAAACAGGTGCAGATGATCGAGTCCGATCTTGACGAGCAGACGCTCGTGAATATCGCTGACGCAACAGGCGGAAAATATTTCCGCGCCACGGATGCGGAAAAACTGAAAGCAATCTACGATCAGATAGATAAAATGGAAAAAACGGTAATCAAGACCAAAGTCTACGCGTCGTTTGATGAAAAATTTTATCCCTGGCTGTGGGCCGGCTTCGTGCTGCTTATGCTCGAATACCTGCTGCGGCACACCCGGTTCAGGCGGATTCCTTAAAGGCGGCGTATGCGTTTCGGCAACCCTGAATTTTTCCTTTTACTGCTGCTTACTCCGGTTTTCATAGGATTTTTCCTGTGGACGTACCAGAGAAAAAAAACGGCACTTGCACGTTTCGCCGAGTTGAAGCTTGTGAAAAAACTTACGCATGGTTCGGCCTTTTCACGGCAGGTAATTAAATGGACTCTCTTTATGGCATTTTTCTTTTTTCTCGTAACAGCACTTGTTCGGCCGCGTTTTGGCGTAAAAATGGAGCTTTTCGAGCGACGCGGCATCGATCTGATGGTGGCTCTTGATATTTCAGAAAGCATGCTGGCCGAGGATATCGCGCCGAACCGCCTCGAACGTGCCAAACACGAGATTGCCAAGTTATTCGATCTTCTCAAAGGCGATCGCGCAGGACTCATAGTATTTGCAGGAGAAAGTTTTGTGCAATGCCCGCTTACGCTCGACTACGGCGCAGCAAAGATGTTCCTCGACGCAGTGTCAACCGGATGGGTTCAGATCCAGGGCACCGCCCTTGCCGATGCAATAAAGCAGGCGACCGAGGCGTTTCGCTCAAAGACGCATAAGTACAAGGTGCTCGTGCTTATCACCGACGGCGAAGACCACGAAGGCAACGCAGTGGAAGCTGCCAAGACGGCTGCCGCCGAAGGCGCGGTCATTTACACGGTAGGCGTTGGTTCTGAATCGGGGGTGCCTATTCCGGTATCCAGAGGCGGCGGCACTATTGTTTACAAAAAGGATAAGGAAGGCAACCTGGTCATGAGCAGGCTGGAGCCTGTGATACTTGAAAAAATCGCCATCGAAGGCCACGGCAAGTATTTTCATGCGGGGACCGATCTCGACCTTTCGCGCATCATGGCCGAAATCGAACGAATGGAGAAAAAGGAGCTCGGCAGTTCCCGGCTCAATATTTACGAAGAACGGTACCAGATTTTCCTTTTTATCGCCATTGTGTTGCTGTTTATAGAATTTATTGTCCCGGAACGCGTGAGGCGCAGGGAGACGTGGAAAGGGCGGTTTGAATGATAACCGGTTCTTGTAAATATTTATTCAGTACAGCAATCCTGATTTGTATGTCTTCAGCAGCACTTTTTGCCGACGAAGTGTATTCGATAAATAAGCAGGGAAATGAACTTTATAAAAAAGGCAACTTTGATAGCGCCTTGAAAAAATATGATGATGCATTGCTTGTCGCTCCGGCCGACACGTTTTTGAAAATGAACAGGGGCTCAACGCTTTACCGGCTCGGCAGGCTTGAGGAGGCGGACAGCACCTATACCGGCACTCTATCAGTTAAAAACAAACGGAAACAGGCTGACGCCTATTATAATCTGGGCAATATCCAGTTCAAAGAAGGCGACCTGCTGATGCAGAGCGGACAGGACGGGAGCGAAAAGTACAAATCAGCCTTGCAGCACTATATTGCTGCTCTTGAT
>CAISVC010000659.1 GCA_903888815.1 uncultured Fibrobacterota bacterium | reverse complement strand
AGCTTATCGCAGCGGCAATCGACATGATGCGCGATCTCGGTTTTACCGCAGAGGACTTCAAGGTGCGCATCGCAAGCCGCACGCTGCTCGAGGAACTTTTCATGGCAGCAGGCCTTGCGCGCGAACAATGCGCAACGCTCTATTCCCTTCTCGATAAAAAAACAAAACTTCCTCCTGACGAATTCGAACGCGAACTGTCCGCGCTCGTCACAGAACCGGCTGTCCGCGCCAGAATTGCTGATGTATTCCAATCCCGGACTCTTGACGATATCCAGAGCATCGGCGGAGATTTGCCCGCAGTGCGTCAGCTCAGAGAATTGTTCGAACTGCTCTCTCACTACGGGCTCTCCGAATACGTGCTTTTCGACATCGGCGTAGTCAGGGGACTTGCCTATTACACCGGCATAGTTTTCGAAGTGTTCGATATAAAGAAAGACCTGCGTGCCCTTGCCGGCGGCGGACGATACGACCGGCTGGTCGAGCTGTACGGCGGCCCGCCGACACCTGCCGCGGGTTTTGCCGCCGGAGATGTGGTGCTTGCAGAGCTCATGAAAGAAAAAGGTATTGTGCCGCCGCACGTCCCGAGAAGTGACTGCTACCTCATCGCACTTGACGGAACAAAACCTGAAGAGATCATTGCCCTGGCACAGGAACTCCGCGCTGCCGGTATCTCCTGTGAGTTCCCGCTGAAAGAAGGCAATGTGGGCAGGCAGCTGAAAAACGCAAACGCTGCGCGTTCACCCTATGCCCTGTTTATCGGCGGCGACGAGAGTACATCAGGTATGGTAAAAGTCAAGAACATGGCCACGGGCGGCGAGGTTCTGGTCCCGCGGCAGGAGATTGCCGGCAGAATGGCCGCGCTGCTCCGAAACCGGCAGTGACAGAGAGCGGTTCCGGCAGCGACCGGGGAATTATTTTAATTATTAAACGTCTTTTACATATTGTGGCTCCAGTGCAGTTTGAAAGAGTGTCCTGTGTGCTGTTTTTGCAGACACACGCGGCCCGCGAGACGCAGGCGTGACCTTCGCCGTAAGGCGAGCATGTTTTCCGCTAATGCTTCAGCGCTGGACGCCTGCGGCGAACGGAAAAAGCCGAATTGTGTGTCAAAAACAACAGCACACAGGACACGCTGAGTAAATGGAACAGGAACCCATATTATTATCAGGGGCAGGATCATGACAACAAGAAGAGACTTTCTGAAAACCACCGCTGCCGGAAGCCTGGCGGCACTCTCAGTTGCCTCGATCACACAGAACGTATTCGCCGGTGTTCCGGCGAAGAGCGAGGTGGTCGTTGGAAAAGGCAAGGCTGCCGATATCATCCCCAAGCTGTTTGAAAAAATGGGCGGGATAGCCAATTTTATTAAACCCGGCAGCCGGGTGATGATTAAACCCAACATGAGTTTCGCCAATCCGCCTGAATGGGCCACGACCACGTCGCCTGAAGCGGTCTATACCGTCGCGAAACTCTGCCTTGACGCAGGTGCAAAGCGTGTGGTGATATGCGACAATACCCTCGGCAATCCGGAATCGTGCAAACAAAAATCCGGTATCGCCGACGCGGTAAAAAATCTCAAGGGAGCGGTCGTCTTTACACCACAGTCTTCCCAGGCGAATCTTTTTGAAGAAAAAACCTGCGACAAAGCCACGCAGCTTATCCGGACCGACGTGGTAAAAGAGCTTTCACGCACCGACGCGCTTATCTGCCTGCCCATCGCGAAATCCCATGCGGCCGGCAGCGTGTCGTTCGGCATCAAGGGGCT
>CAISVC010000658.1 GCA_903888815.1 uncultured Fibrobacterota bacterium | reverse complement strand
GCATGCGCGCCGGATAAACGATGTGGGGGGCCACAGCAATGCATTTACCGCCGAAGACGTGACCGCGTTCACGAACAGCGTTCCGCGCGATTTCCTCGACATGGTGCTTTCCATGGAGGCCGACCGGATGGACGGGCTCAATTTTGATCCGAAGCTTTTTGAGACCGAACGCAGCGTGATCATCGAAGAGTACCATACCTATATGAATAATCCGGTTGCCAAGGCGTTTCTTGAATTCCGCACCGGATTTTACGGCAGCCACCCCTATGCGACAAGTCCGCTCGGCCGCATCGAGGATATCGCCTCAATCCCGGTCGACGCATGCAGGGATTATTACCGCCGTTTCTATGCGCCGGATAATGCGGTGATCGTGGCGGTAGGCGATGCGGACGCGCTTGAAGTTATTGACGCCGCCGCCCGCCGGTTCGCGAACAAAGGTGCGCGCACCGAAAAGCCGCAAGTCAAGAACCTGAACGTACGGCGGGGAGAAGGCGGCCGCCGCATGGAGCGGAAGGTCGAGTTTGACGTGCCGGTGCTGGTCGTGGGGTATCCGGCGCCGCCGTCATCGCATGAGGATGCGGTAGCGCTCGAAATACTCCAGCTGGTGGCGGGGGGCGGCGAAACAAGCCGCCTGCACCGCGAAGTGGTGCGGCGCCAGTCGCTGGCGGTCATGACGGGCGGCATGAACCATCTCCTGAAAGCCGCCGGTATGTCGATGTTTTTTGCGGCCTTTACCCCCGATGTCAACGCAGGCCGTGTGGAGCGTTCGATAGACCGGGTACTGCAGAGGATTAAGAGCGACGGCATAACGCAGGAGGAGATGGAGAAGGTCAGGAATACGACATTGACAAACAGGACATATGAGCTCTATTCGGCCGGCAACATCTGCCAGCGGATCGGGTACAGCGAAACCGTCGAAGGAAATTACCGGCTGTGGGTGGACCGGCTCGAAGCGCTCAAAAACCTCGACCGCTACCGGCTGGTCGAAGTGGCGAGGCGCTGGTGGAACGATGCGAACAAGCACGTGCTTTATCTGGAACCCCGGCAATCGAACGCCCTGCTGTTCATCGGCGGTCTTGTACGCCGCGTTTTCGGGCGGCGCAGTGAGCGAAAAACGGCAAAGGGTAGCACATGAAATTCTCTTATGTTTTCCCGGCCATGGACGAATTCAGCCTATCCGGCGGGCTCAGGGTCATATGCATGCCGGATCACGAGCAGAGCGCTTTCATGGTCGCGCTGCAGCTGCCGGTGGGCCGTTTCTCGGACCCGCCGGGCCGCGAAGGCATTTGCGAACTTACTGCCGGACTCATTTCAAAGGGGACCGAAAGCTTTACCGCGGACGAATTTGCCGAGCGGCTTGAAAGCGCCGGCGCAACCCTGTTTTCTGATGCCGGTGAGGAGAATTGCGTGCTCGGTATGCGCATGCTCGCTTCATCAGCGCGCTCGCTTGTGCCGCTCTTTATCGAGATGATAAGCCGGCCGCGGTTTGCAAAAGAGGAGTTTGTCCGTCTCCAGCGGGAGATGATCACCGGGCTGCGGGCCGAAACAGTCGACCCCTCGTTCCTCGCCACACGTCATTTTTATGCGGAGCTTGCCGGAGGCGGCCACCCGGCCGGAAAGTTTCAGACCGTGCGGTCGCTGAAAAACATAACGCTCGCTGACGTAAAGGAATTTTTCGGCAATTTTTTCTCGCCCGAGGGCGCTCTCTGCGTCGCCGCCGGCGATTACGACAGGGTAAAATTAAAAGAATTTATTGCCGAACAGTTCTCGCTGTGGAAACATCCCCTGAGGAAAAAAGCGGTGATCGCGTACCGGATACCGCATGATCGGCAGGCAGTCGCGGTGCGGCTCGTTAATAAGCCGGACATTACCCAGGCTTCACTCGCCATTGGGCATGCGTCGCCGGGCGAGAAGTGTCCGGAAAAGAACGCGCTCCTTCTTGCCAATCATATTTTCGGGGGCGGTAATTTCTCGTCCCGGCTCATGACACGCATCCGCACCGCCGAGGGCAGGACGTACGGAGTATCCTCACAACTGCTCGCAGAAACCGATTTCGGCGCATTTCTGATTTCCACCTCGACACAGAACAGCCGGCTCGGGGAGGTGCTTGCAGGCGTCATCGAAGAATACCGCCGTTTCTGCGCGCAAGGGGTCACGGCCGGCGAGCTTGAAAAAGCCAAGCAGTATGCAATAGGGAATATGGCGTTTCAGCTCGAAGGCATCGGCAATGTCGTTGACAAGCTCCTGTGGCTGCGTTTTTACGGCAGGCAGAATTCCTATATCGAACGGTTCGAGGAGATGATCGCCTCCATTGACAGTACCGCGGTCAACAACGCCATACGCACCTATCTGTCGCCGGAGAACCTCATCATCGTTGCGGTAGGGAAAAAGGCGGAGATCCTCTCTCAGCTCAACCCCTTCGGTGATATTAAAAACTATCATTTTCGGGACAAATTGTAACCCCGCACCTAAAGGCCTCCCTGCAAAAAATAATGCTATTATTTCCTTGCAGGTCTTTAGATAAGGAGGTAAACGATTTTACATCCGTGACCGGCCTAAAGGCCTCTAAGGAGGTAAACGATTTTACATCCGTGACCGGCCTAAAGGCCTCTAAGGAGGTAAACGATTTTACATCCGTGACCGG
>CAISVC010000657.1 GCA_903888815.1 uncultured Fibrobacterota bacterium | reverse complement strand
CAGGTATGACGCGGGATTATACAGTCTACCTTTCAGACATTATCGAGAACGTGGCCCAGGCCGTGAGCTTCGTCGGTACGATGTCTTTTGATGAGTTCGCTGCGGATCGTAAAACAGCGTATGCGGTTATCCGGTGTTTTGAAATTATCGGTGAGGCGACAAAAAATATTCCTGAAGATATACAGAATCTCCGTCCGGCGATACCATGGTCGGATCTGGCCCGCATGCGCGACAAATGCATTCATGCATATTGGGGAATAAATTACAAAATCGTATGGGCCGCCGTAAAAGAGGAATTGCCTGCATTAATTCCGCAGATAAAATCGTTTTTTGCCGAGTTGCGCGCTAAAAAATAAAAGGTTGATTAAGTTATTCTTTCCCCAAGTCTTTGTCCACGATCGGCACGTCCTTCCACCCCTCATCGCCGAAACGGAAATCGCGCTCAACAATCTCCCATACGACCAGTTTTTTTCCTTTGAGCAGGTTCGGTTTCCGGGCCAGCGACTGCCTCACGAGCGTGGAGGCGCCGCCGTCATTAACTAGAGAAGCGATGGGCTGCGCCAGCTCAAGGGCCAGATGGGAAATCCATCCGGCACTTCGCGGATCGTCGGTCTGATAGATCCGCGAAAAGCTGTCACCCAGTAGAAGGATGATCGAGGTGCGGAAGTCATCTTTATACGGTATCCGTTCTGTCTCGACGCCCTGCGGATCCCTGATTATCCGGTACACCTTATAGCACTTTGTCTTTTCCGGCATGAATAATCCGTACAGGCCGCGTACTTTATTTAAAGGCAGCGTCGACATGGTACCGACATCGCCAATCCGGTCGATTGTTATTGAATCAAGTATATATTCGGTCGAACCCGCCGCGAACCAAGGATACTGCCTGATGCGGTCGGCGACCACTCGTGCGGCCAGGCGCACGGCGCGCGCCTTCCAATGGGTATCTTCATGCAGATATATCGAATCGCCCGCCTCGTGGTCGCGCAGGCGCTCACGCGCAAAGGGGGTAAACAGGTCGACGACCTCGACACCCTGTTTTTTCAGATCGCTCAGCATGCGGAGCGAATGGCTGAACGAGCCCGCTGAACCAGGCGCCATCCGGGATGAAACAACATCGGGATAGATGCTTGGCTTTCCCGGCATAATGACCAGAAGCATATCAATGCCTCTGGCGTTTAACTGTTCTTTGAATTTTTTAATCGCCGCGACCGGATTGTCGCTTACCGGTCTGTCATTCGGGTCCACCACGATGGAGCGCCGGTCCCTGACATACGGTTTGATGAGAAAATCAACGTCCGGTTTGTAAAAGAACCAGCCGTTTCTGCCACGGATTCCTTTTTCACCGAGGTCCCTGAACAGACGGTAGTAAGTTAACAACATTTTGGGACGTGCCCCAAGGGCGAACACCGACGAATTTTCCATTTCCTTTTCGTACGGTCGCAGGTAACGGTCGTTCCAGAGAATGTAGCGTATATTTTTTACTATAAGGAGCGGTATATCGAGGAATGACGGCTGCCGATATTCCTGCGCAAGCGTCTTTCCATTACTGCGAATCGCAGCAAAAAGGGCAGACGGTGTTCCGTTTCTAAGCGCGGACAGAAAACCCGCGCATTGTCCGGAAAGCGTGTCAAGCCGCATAACCGGCAAGGAGACAGAATCGGCCCGTACATGGCGGTTTTTCTTGATCACTGTTTTCCTGAGATCTTGGGCGGTGTAAAGCAGTTCCTCGGCGAGGCCTTGGATTCTTTCGCGGTTCCATACCGAATCATTCGCCATCGAGAGCTCGCTGGCGATACTGTCCGTATATGAAGAAAATTTATCAGCGAGAGCATGCTGCGCGGACGCGTTGCGGAAAGGGGTTGCTGTTGCGTCAACGACAAGGTCGAGCGCCTGGATACTCCTGCCCCTTCGAAGCTCAGCCACACCCTGCGTGATCGGCACCGCATAGATGACAAGCAGGAACACCGCAATGAGCGGGATCGCCGCGATTTTAGTCATGTTCTTCATCGTGTATCTCACGCTCCGTCAGAACTGGAAGTAAAGGAACGGATTGTAGCTCTGCGTGAACATCATGGCAATGGCCAGGATGAGCACCACAATGCAGAGCAGTGCTTTTTTCATGGTTACCTCAAGCCCCCATTCGTGAGCCTGAATCGGCTGCCAGACAAAGAAAGCGCATACCGCCATTTCGAAAATGTGGCGGAGCGTAAAAAGCTCTGTGCCGAGGAGCGGCGCCGATGCGGCGCCCGGTACTGCCCCCACCATTGCCCCCCAGTAGTGCATAGCCTGAGAAAGATCCGGTGATCTGAAGAGCACCCAGCCGAACAGCACGATTATGAAGGTCAATGCGATCTGCCCGAAAGTGGGCAGGCGCCAATATACCGTGCGTTTGCCTGCGATGCGTTCCAGGACGAGAAACACACCCTGATAGATTCCCCAGACCACGAACGTCCATTTTGCGCCATGCCACAGTCCGCAGAGAAAAAAGCAGAGGCACAGGTTGAAATACATCCGCCCGGTGCTCACCCGGTTGCCGCCGAGCGGAATGTAAAGATAGTCCCTGATGAAGTTTGACAGCGATATGTGCCATCTGCGCCAGAAGACGGTAATGCTTTTCGATTGGTACGGCGCGTCGAAATTCTTGAGGAATTCGATCCCCATCATGCGCGCGAGGCCGACAGCCATATCGGAGTAGCCGCAGAAATCGAAATAGATCTGGAAGGCGTAGGCCAGAACGCCCCACCACGCGTTGAGCATGCCGGGGCTGTCGCTGCCGAACGCGGCGTCGGCGATCGGTGCGACCGAGTTTGCCAGAATGATTTTTTTGCCGAGCCCGAGACAGAAAACGGCCACGCCGCTCGCGAACTTCGAAATGATATGCTCACGATAGTCAAGCTGTTCGGCCACCGAGCTGTAGCGGATGATCGGGCCCGCGATAAGGTGCGGGAACAGCCCCACGAAACAGGAGAACATGGAGAAGTTCCGGGCCGGCTTCGCATCGCCCCGGTACACGTCGATCGTATAGCTCAGGGCGACGAAGGTATAAAAGGAAATTCCTGACGGCAGAAGAACCGTGGCAATTGAAAAAGCGTGCGGCCCGCCGCCGAAAAGCATTGCCGCCTTGTTGACGACCTCTCCCATGAAAAACATATAGTATTTGTAATAGGCAAGAAGGCCGAGGTCGGCTACAATGGCAAAAGCAAGCGCGGCCTTTCGCTTCCACTGGAGCTGTCCCGGCCTGCTGATAACGAGGCCGCAGTAATAATCTTTCAGGGTCGTGATGAACATGAGAATGACGAACCAGGGCACCAGCCAGCCGTAGAAAACATAGCTCATGATGGTGATAAAGGCGTTCTTTACATAGAACCCTTTCCACCGGAAAGGAAGCAGAAAGTATGCAAAGAGGAAAACAGGCAGGAAGTAAAACAGGAAAATGTGGGACGAAAAAACCATGAATTCTATTTCTACTGAGCGACGTCCGCTCTGAGGGCGTAATATTTTTCGAGGTCGGATTCAGGGAAATCATTCTCAACGCGATCTTCTATGACACGTTCGAGAGGAGTGATGAGCACCAGCCGATGTTTGTCGCCAGTCTCGAATTTCGTGACATTACCTGCCACGAACGGTGCCATTCTGTCTTTTATCTGCGATCGCGGAATGCGGGGGTTATAGTGACCGACCAGTATCTCCTGCGCCGGATAGACACCCCGAAGGACTTTTATAACACGGTATTTAACCAGATATAGGTAATCGTACGCGTCGTTGGAAGGAAACTTTCCGGGGATTTCAACAAGACGTGCGATGATAATCAGCGTATCCTGCGCCGCTTTCGATAAAACAACGGGTGTTTTGGCCTTTTGCTTCGCAGTATCAGGTACAATCGCTTTTACTTCTGATTTTACAGCAGACGAGGCACTCTTTTTTACAACAGACGAACTGTCGCGGCACTGGGCGCCTGTTGAAAAAACCAGGGCAAAACAGATCGCTGTGGTTAATACTTGCAAAGCTTTCATCGAATCCTCCAACGATTGATTGTTTTCAAATATAATTCATCGCCTTTTATAATATATGACGCGCTGCTAACCTGAAAAAGCTCTATTGGAGCCCTATTTTATTTTCCGCGTTTAACCAGCATCGCAGCTTCATGTAATTCAAAGTTTTCAAGCAGATCGGAAAAATAGCTTATAGCCTCCCGATAAACACCGGGGGCATCGTTCCACTGCACCCTTATACTGTCCATGATGTTCCGTACCGTGGCATCGTTTGAAAGGTCGAGGCTTGGCCGGCCCGGAATACCGTTCCGGACAAAAAGAACCGATGCGCCGTCCGTATATTCGAGATGCCACTCACCGGATTTATAGAGCCGCCGGATCAGTTTCAGGTGTCTGGTGAAAAGGGCGGACGGCAGTATTGCATGGGTAATGTTGAATTTCTCCGCGACGTGCTCGAAAAGCTCCGGATGGTCGCTGATGGCCAGATATTCAGCGAAAAATTCAGGCTGGCGGATAATGAGACGCGTATCGATGAATACTTTTTTGTCCGGATAGAGACGCCAGAGCAGATAGCCGCCGTACCTGATGTCGTTGAACATATTGCCCGGGATCGGATTGCGTTCAATATGGGCGGTGATTTTTTCCGGGAAGCGGAAAGGGGAGAGGGTTCGATGGGGAGGATAGAGCTTGACTATCGAGATATGATGAACAAGGGGAGCCGCGAGTGCTGATGCGGCGATTGCCGATGCGGCAATCGCGATACCGCGGCGAATCCGTACCGGCAGTATACCGTGTAAGCTTTCTGCCCCATGGAAATCCGCGTAATAGCCGATGATCGGAACGATAATGACAATATAGAGCACAACGTTACGCATCGCATTCATGGCAAGGAATAGGAATCCCGTGAAAAGAACAATATGGGCGAGACGAACGTTTTTTCTGCGGTACATGAAAAGAAGGCAGGCAATAATAGCGGTAACCATGACCGTAGTCCGATAGACTGCATCATAACCGGTACAGGAAAACAGCGGCACGTTTTCGGAGATATTCAGGGAGTAAATGTTTTTGACAGCAGGGGTGATGCGCGAAAAAAGCTCGAACGGCAGCCGAAGCCCGGCAATCCCGTAGGGATTTATCAGGCAGGAAGCGGCGCAGAGCAGCAGAAGCGCGGTTTCTTGTATCGGTGGGTTGCCCGTATGCCTGAAAAAATGCCACAGGCTTTCCACCCAGTAGGCGCCGATGATAAGCAGGCCGATCATATAGAGACCCTGGGAGTTGGACCATACGATCTGTAAAGGCATGCACAGCCAGAGGAGCCCCATTTTCCCTTTCAGCCGGGCATGCTCAAAGAGAAAGACATACGCTGCCATGCATAGCATGGTAATAAGGACTGGACGGATATCGATCAGATAGCGCGCTTCGTAGAACAGGAGTGCAGTGAGGAATGCTGCGCAAAGCATATATCTCGAAGATCGGTGGGTCAGGCAGAGCAGCACAGAAACACCTGACACGGCGGCCAGTTTGAAAAAAATAAGCGCCCGTTCTCCGCCCGCAGAATAAAGGCCGTATACGAGGAGCTGGAAAAGCCAGTGAAGATCGATCCAGCGCGGTGATGCGAGCGTATAGGCAAACGGGTCGGTGTGGAGAAAGCATTTATGGGCGACCATTTCCTTTCCGGCTGCGAGGTGCCAGAAAATGTCGGCGTCGGTGATGGGGAAGTAAACGAAAAAGGCGGCCAGGACCGCACACAGAAGTACCGGGGAATAAGGTCTGATTTCAGGCCAGAAATTTTTCATACGGGCAATTTTAAAATACACCAGTAGTTCCCCATGTAGGGGCGCGGTTGTCGCGCCCAAGTCTAATTTACGTGGTTATACGGATGGTCAGGAAACTTTTCCGGGCGGGATTACCCCGCCCCTACGTGAAAAAATAGGTTACAGATGCCTTTTTGCCTCTTCCAATCCCTTATGTAGCATCGTATCATCCGGAAAAAACTCCAGACCCTTCAGATATACCTCCCGTGCCTTGCCGTATCGGCCGGCCGCCATCGCGACAGCACCGTAATTCGCCGTAAGGTTGATTAAATCGGGATGCGCGCCATATACCTTTTCAAACAGGGTCATGGCCGTGTCCAAGGCTTTTTTCTGTGCATATGATACGGCAAGATTGCCCTGTGCCTCGGCGAAATCGGGAATCCGGCGGATACTCTCTTTGAAAAAGTCAATTGCGGCAGCGGACTGCTTCCGGTTCAGGCAAAGCGTGCCTGCATCGTAGCAATAGACGCCCACCACCGCGGCGGGCGTCAGGTTACCGAGGTCGTACCACGGCCGGTTTTCGGCAGGATAGCGTTTGCGGTAGTAATCGTCGGGATGGGCGCACCCCTGTTTATTGGGCTCGATATTGATGCGGTGCGCGCCGTCATCGTAGCGGCAGAAAAAGTGGCCTGGCAGCATGACGCCGTAGACCGGGCAGCTAAGCTTCTCGGCAAGCATAAGAATGACAAGTGAGACGCCGAGGCAGGCCCCTTTCCTGTTCCGGAACACCAGATGCGGGAGCAGGGTTTCGATCAGGGTATCGCGGGGGTCAAAACCGATGTTCCACGTCCCATAAACAAGGCTCCGGATCGCGTCGAGTGTCGCATAGTTGTTTTTTCCGCTCCCTGATTTTTTCCGGATCGCCTCTGCTGCGCTGTCAAGCGTGCGATTGAACGATGCGAGGGAAGCGGTATCGTTGCTGTGAAGAACGGAACAGAGATGTGATGAAATCAGACAGCAGGCATTTTGCAGCGAAAGGGTGTCGTCAAGAAAAGGGAAGGCAGTGTCGGCGTTTCCGGATTTTTTTTGGGTATCAGTCGCGCAGCCGATGACGAAAAAAGCAACACTCAGGAGGAGAAACGTACGTCGGAAATAGGGAAGGCGCATAAGCAATCAGACCGCCGGGGCGCCATTAAAACATTGTTGTCTTGATGCCGATCGCGAACGTCCACATATTGAGCAGGTCTTTCATGTCAGGCGTTCTCCATTTCCTGAGGGCGCGTTCATCGAAGGCATTTTTCATATCTGATTTATCGGATCCGCTGGTGATGATTTTATTGATTGCAATGAAGATCGGATACTCGGGCCGTGAGAATTCGAGCCCGTAATGGAGTGTCAGCGACCATGTTTTATTATCCGGGTCAGGAACCGGATTATAGCTGCTCGCGGAAAAATCGGGAATCCACATCACTCCCAGCGGTACCCATACTTTTGCGCCGAACGAGTGTACGTAGTGCTCTATCCCGCGGTATCCATAGTAAACTGCCGCAGTGATACTCGGCGGCGTATAGCCGCCAAGATCGTTTTCTCCGTACGGCTTGAAACAGTACTCAAACCGCCCCCTGTCTTTTGCGGAAAGCAGGTTCCAGCGGCTGTTCAGGTCCGAGTACTGATCGTAGCTGTCATTGATGAAGGCGTTCTTTCCATGGAAATTGACGGCAAAAGGATGGTTATAATAGGCCTCCATGATCCACAGGCCTTTTTCGACATCGGTGGTCCGGCAGATGCCGAGAGATGCGGTGTAGGTGCCGCTCCCGCGCTGGAGCGTGGTGGGCAGGTAGACCATTTCACGTTCCTTACCCCTTTTAATATCGTATTGACCGGTCGGAAGCGTCAGATTGAACGTCAATGAGTACTGGCCTTCCATGCCGATGTTTTTCGAAAAATCGATCATGATGTCCGCCAGGCCGCCGGTCATTTCGGTCTTGTCATCGATATTTGTTTTCGGCTGCAGCATTCCGATCTTCGAAACGATTGGAATGGTAAGACCGAGGTTGGTTGTCCATGTCGGTTTATAACTCAGCCGTGTCTTGATCTGCTGATATCGGTAGTTTTCGCCGATGGTGTTCGCTCCCATCACTTCCATGTCGATAAGACCGCCGCTCACGCCGGTACCGATCCATTTCACCTCCGCGCCGGTCCCTCCGGATCCTCCGGCCCCGCATCCGCCCACGCATTGCCACGGCGTGAGCAACAAAAGGTCCGCGTCCGTCTGCTGCTTTAGAAACAGGATGCACAGGAACACGCCGATACCGACAAGCATCAGCGCCGCGGTCAGAACCCATGGCACTTTTTTCATGTTCGGCAATTGGCGGAACAACGTCTTCATTTCAGTTCCCGATCCAGACGCAGGGGGTAGAGTTCGAATTCAATTTGCCGTTTCCCCTTGTGAAAATCAACGTTTCTTTCGCGGCCGTCGGATTCCCGATGTTTTTAATGATGACGCCGTCTCCCGAAGTTGCGTTATCATTAGCTAAAGTCAGCGCTGCCGCGAAGTTCGGATTATTGGACCATTCGGGACACTGCCATATTGCAGCGCCGTTCTTGTCTTTCATGATACTGATTGGCACATAATCTTTCACCGTATTGCCGGCATCAACAATAAGGAGCACCGTATGCATGCCAAGATTACCCTGCGCATCAGCAGGAAAATCTGCGTTATGCTCATAGGGGTTGTTCAGATTCTGTTTCCCGGCAAAGTTTAAGAACATCATCCAGTCGGGATGCATAGTGTCCGGATCGATTGAAGGGTTGCAGACCTGTACTCCTATATCAATATTAACCAGTGTAAGGGAGGGTATGTCGTAAAACGCCGCAACCGCATAGCCGGTGCAGAGGTATCTTCCATCCTTCGATACACCGCCGTTCATGGGATAGGGAGCGATTACTTCCGCTGCTCCTGTCAGCGAACCGTTGGCCGCACAAGAGACCTGCTGTTTATAGGTAGCATGGATGCCGGTTACAAGATTAGAAGCAAAAAATTGGTCCGAATAAATAATAAAAACGCGACCCGCTATATCCGTCCACCAGTGGGGCTGGGTTCCGTTTGCAGCGATGAGGACCGGCGGCGCATCAGGATCGAGTTTCTGCATGTATGCCCCATAGGCGGTATTGCCCATCAGCAAACAATAAACGACGAACGATCCGTCAGGTGAAATCAGGGGGCTGTCCGAATTGATATTTTCCTTGCCCGCCGGCTTCCTGAGTTTCTTCGGCGAAGGCGCCGTATCGCTCAAATCGACGTAATACACTGTTCGTACTCCGTTATCGTTGAGCGTATAGGCTATTTTCACATTTGAAGTGCCGAAAAAGCCGGAAATTTCGGTGCTGCTCGGAAATTTATACGGTATCTCCGGAAGAACAAAAGGTTCCGGTTGATAGGGAAAGTGGCAGGAAATAAAAAACGCAACAATACCTGCTGCAGCAACAGTCAGTATTTTAGAACCCGGAATATTTTTCATGGTAAATCAATTATGTAAATAATGAATATCGGCGACTGTTTAAAAATATAATTCAACTGCATTGCAATTAATGATATTTTCCTTTTTTAAAAGAGGCGAAGCTGCCGAGAGAAAAGTATTTTGATTCTTAAAAGGGCACACAAGGGAGTGATAATGGATAACGTATTCTGGATGAACCTGCATGCCGGCGCCGGCTGCTCGCTCGAAGACAAGTTCGGGCGGCTGCTGAAACGCGCGGGGCTGGACGCACTGGCCGGCCGCGGTGAACTTGTCGCAATAAAAGTCCACGTGGGTGAAAGCGGCAACCTTGCCTATGTAAACCATAACTACGCCCGGATGGTAGTCCGGGAGCTGAAAGCCTGCGGCGCCAAGCCATTCCTGACCGACACCAATACGCTTTACAGCGGCAGCAGGCACAATGCGGTTGATCATAACGAAACAGCGGTGATGCACGGTTATTTCAGCGGAACCGCCGGCGCGCCGTTCATCGTTGCCGACGGACTGCGCGGGCTTGACTGCGAAGAACTGCCGGTGAACGGACAGCACGTGAAAAAGGCGAGGATCGGCGGGGCACTCTGCCAGGCCGATAAGCTGGTCATGCTCTCGCATTTCAAGGGCCACTGCGAAATGGGATTCGGCGGCACAATAAAGAACATGGGCATGGGCTGCGCCGCAGTGCCGGGCAAGCTTGAGCTCCATTCCGGTTCCAATCCGCTTCAGAAACCGGAAAAGTGCGTTGGATGTCAGCAGTGTGCCCGTCGATGTCCGGTTCATGCGATTGCAATGAAGGATAAAAAGGCGGTTATCAATTATACTACCTGCATCGGCTGCGGGCAGTGCATTGCGGCATGCAATTACGGAGCAATGGGCATACAATGGGACTCACATGGGGAGGCATTGATTGAAAAAGTCGCCGAATACGCTGCCGCGCTCCATGAGCGGTTCGCGGGCAAGGCGCTGTATGTCAATTTTGCGCTGTCAATCAGCCCGGACTGTGATTGCTGGGATTACAACGATGCGCCTGTTGTGCAGGACATCGGCATTGTAGCATCGGCCAACCCCCTGGCGCTCGACCGGGCAACGCTTGACATGATTAATAAAGCGCCGAAGCTTGCCGGGAGCGCCGCTGCGGAGGTAAAGTCCGGGAACGTATTCGACGCTCTGCGCCCGGAGATAAAAAGCGGGTATATGTTTGATTATTGCCGGAAACTGGGAATGGAAGATAAGTATGAGCTGGTGGAGATTAAATAATAACATAAAAATGATTTTTTGGATGGCTGAGCCGCATGCCTCAAGCAAAAAATATTACTTACAAATACTTTGATTACCGAGGTTGTCCTGCTTCAACGGAGCGCCCCGTGTGCTCTTTTTCGGCACCCAATGCGGCACTGCCCCGCTCACCGTAAGCGTCCAGCTCTGTTGCAGTGTTGCAAGGCCGATTCGCCTTACGGCGAAAGGTCACGCTTGCGTCTCGCGGGCCGCGCGTGTGCCTGTAAAACAGCTACGGGGTGCTCCTTCAGAGCTCCGGTCAGCGATGTTTGTATTTGAAGTTGATTTTAAGTGAGACGACAGCTTGACAGTGCCCGCCATCAGGAGTGTATTGCTTGGTACCGTTAGAAACGGGCGGCGCACTGGGCTCAGCCACCCAGAACAAGAATTTATAAGTTGTTAATTTTTTACTTCAAATGATAAACTTATTATTATGATAACTAATCTTCGATTCTTTACCCGCGAACATATCGAGAAACATCGCTTCAATGCGCCGGCAACACTGGCCGAAGAGGCGGTGCACTGTCTTGAGCTGGTTGCCGAGCTGGTCGAAGCCGGGCTGCAATTTCAGTTCAAGGGCGGCAATTCGCTGCTACTCATTCTCCCTGAGCCGAAACGGTTTTCAATCGACGTGGACATCGCAACCGGCGCATCGCGTGAACAGATTGAGGAAACACTGGATGCGATTGTTAAACGGTTCCGGGTGTTTAAGCGCTGGGAAAAAAGGCAGCATAAAACAAAACCGTGGTTGCCCATAGCGAGCTATTACCTTTATTTTGATTCTGCGATAAAGGGCGGAACCGAGACCTCCATCATGCTCGACGCGCAGCTGCGCCGCACCCCGTACAAAACCGAAAAGAAAAAAATCGTGTGCGGAAAACTTTACGAAAGCGCAACGCTTGTCGAGCTGCCGTTTCCGTCGAGTATCATCGGCGACAAGCTGCTCACCTTAGGCCCGAACACACTCGGCATTCCGGTGGGTAAAGGGAAAGAAGCGCAGCGGCTCAAGCACGTGTTCGATGTTTCCCGCCTGCTCGCCGCAGGGCCGCCGCTCTCCGAAATCCGCGAAAGTTTTCATGTGTGTCTGCACCACGAGAACGAGATCCAGGAACGGGAAAGGAGCGCCGTAAAGGCCTTTACGGCAGCTGAGGTCATCAACGACACGATTGCGTTCTGCCGGAGTGTTGCGCCGTATACCGAAATGCCGCCGGACTATAGCCTGTCCCCGATAATGTCGGAAAATGTACGCGGATTGCCCGTGTTTGCCGGCCACCTGTTTGACGCCGGATACTCATGGAATAATCTGCGGCGCGACATGCCCCGCATCGCGCTGTGCGCGGAGGCAATCCAGAACACCGGGATATCAGACCAGGAGTTTTTATCAGCGTTACATGAACTGCCGCTTGTGTAATTCCGCGAATAGTAATTGGCAGCAGAAAGGTGGAGCAGGTGAAGATAGATAGATAACAAAAATAATTATTTGTGGTGAGGCAGCCGTTTTACCATGAGCATCATGTTCAGCGAAGCGGCGCCGATCATTTCGGTTTTTTCTTCAATAATCGAGTACCCCAACTCCTGGTAAAAATCCACGGTTGAGAGATTAGCAAGCAGGAACACATTGAGCTTGCCCTGATGCGCCGCCACCTCCTCGCAGTGCCGGATCAGCTGCGATCCGATCCCCTGCCGGTGGCGGCCCATTTTAACGAATACATTCCTGATGCGGCCATTATCATGGCTGGCGGTTCCGACCAGGTCCGAAGCATCGGAAGCAATATAGATCTCTTCATTTTTTGCAAATTCCTGCAATTGCTGCGGTGCATAAAATTGGGATAACTGCGCCACCGCAACTTTCCCGAATTCAAGAACATTTTTTCTGGTCAGATTTTCGATAATGAGACGGCTGACCTTGTCGGCGTCGCTGCCCTCGAATCTGCGAATTGTAATTTTCTGGTTCATCGCTGCTGCTTTCTGTCGGTCATAGGTGCTTATTCAGTTCACCGTATAATTGTAAAATGCCGAACAGAATCCTGCAAGGGGAAATTGTTGGGCTTGACAGTTAAGGGTAGTAAGCAGGATCATTTTATGCAAAACGCTTCGTATGATCTGCCGCCGGTCGACTGCATGGAGCAGTAATATCGTCCTGCGGCAAACCCGCCTGTTTTCCAGGTTGTCGTATACGTGCCGGGCTGCAGCGATTTCCGCATGATTGTTGCCGTCTTTTTCCCCTGAATATCAACTATTGAGAGCGAAACATGACCGGCACTCTGCACTCGATAATATATCGTCAGGGCGGAAGCAACCGGGTCGGCAGCGATCCGCAGAAATCCCGGAGTTTGGAGTGAACCGGAAAGCGGGTGCGAAACAAGGGTGCCGGTTAAAAACGCGTCGAGCGCTATGGTGGGCCGTCCGTTGGTGTTCCATGCGCCCAGGTTATAACCGTTCCAGTTGTAGCACTCAGGCTCCCAGTAGAACACACCGAGCCCGCTGTTGCCGGAAACCGATTTGGTCTTGCTGATCAGGTCAGTCAGCATGTCCTTGCAGGCCTGTGCAGCAGTGTACGCCATGCCCACTTCACAGATCATGACTTGCTTGCCGTACCGGGATACCATGTCGTTCATGTTGGTCAGACACTGGCCGGTCAGGGTGCTCCAGTTGCCCGATGCAGGATAAAGCGACATGCCGATAACGTCGTAGCGTGCGCTGTTGGTTTTAAGTCCGTCGAATATCCACCTGAACAGGGCGTTGTCATACCCGTTGGAAATATGTACGATCACTTTTATGCTGCTGTCAACTGCCTTGACCGCATTGCAGCCGCTCGTGACGAGCGATGCAAAGCTGCCCATGTTTGCGGAAGCTCTCCCGTCTTCCCACAGCATGCCGTCGTTGGTTTCATTTCCTACCTGCACCCATTCCGGGATTATGCCGGCGGATTTCAGGGAATCCAGAACGTCGTAGGTATGATCGTACACGTCGGTTATCAGTTGACTGATGCCGTGTGACGACCATGCCGCAGGTTTGGTCTGCTGCCCCGGGTCTGCCCATGAATCGCTGTAGTGGAAATCGATCATGATTCTGAACCCCATGGCCGCCGCGCGTTTCGCCATGACAACGGTCTCGGCTTTACTGCAATGGCCGTTATAAATATTGTTCGAGGGATTCACCCATACCCGCAGCCTTATCGTATTGATGCCGTGGTCCTTCAGTATCTGAATGCAGTCCTGCCTGACCCCGGCATCGTTATAGAACGAATAGCCCAGCGCTTCCATCTGCGGCAGCCAGCTCACGTCCGCGCCGAGAGCAAAGGGAGCGGCCGATAAAGATAGCGGGGCAATCAATACAACAATAAAAAACAAAAATGGTAAAAAGGGAGAGAATGCGCCATTTCTGAACATAGTATTACCTCTAATCAACCCCCTCGCTATTTGGGAGAGAGGGCGAAGGGGGTGAGGTCAAGAATTAAGATAGTTAAAAAACTATAATCTGTCAAACTGAAACGCCTATTTTTTCCGAAAATATTCCGCCCCGAACCCCTGGGACCAGCCGAGGACGGGGTGGTTGACAAGAGCAACGGCGGCGCCGGACCGGCCGAGGGAGAACGCCATGCCGAAGCTGATGAGAAGCGGATTGTTCGAGAACGCCGCATTGAAAGCGATTGCAGGGGTTATGAAGTATTCTTCTCCGATGGTAAAGCATACCGGCTTCGGCTCGCCGGGTAGTACGGTGACGAGCGCACCCTGGCCGCCGAAGCTGTTCTGCATCGTATGGATGCCGCACCGGATGGTAAATGTAGGATCGGTGCCGTCACTCTGCGCGGTTTCAAGCACCAGATGCTGCAGGCGGAGCGAAATCGCCGCCCATGACCAGGGTACCCATAGTGAAACGCCCCCTTCGCCGATGGTGCGCACCGGGCTATCGGGGATATGAACGCCAAAACGGAAGCCGGTCGCTTCAAGGCTCAGGCGGGCAAGCGGGAAAAAATCGGACCCGATTGAAATAAAGCCGGACTGCTCAAAGTACGCGCCGAAAGCATTCAGGTGGGCGATGGAAGCTTTACAGACAAGATGTTTCCTGATATACCAGCCGCCGCCCATGGCCTGGCTGATGCCGTCCTTACCTGCGCTCCCGCTCACGGAACCGTAGTAGGAGGTGCCGCTCAGCGCAAACCCGAAACCCGCAGAATCGGCGCAGAAAGCGGCGCTTGTCCATGGTTCGCGGCCGCTCGCCCCTTTTTCGTCAATGATGGAACCGAGCGTTCCCATTGAGAATCCGGGCGGGAACGGATCGCGCAGACCGGCTATAGAATTTACAGATAAAAGTATATATACCGTCAGGGTGATGGGTGATAGAAAGACTCGGAATATATCATGGATTTTCGGGTTGACCATATTTTTATGGTTCCAGTTTGATTCAAACGGGTCATCATTTGGGGTGTCCCGCATGCTGCTCTTCACGGCACACAATGTGGCACTACTCCGCTTAACGCAAGCGTCCAACTTTGCAGCAGCGGTGGTAAAACATTCGCCAAGAGGCGAAGATTCGCGCTTGCGTTTCGCGGGCCACGTGTGCACGTTCAGAAACAGTATACGGGACACCCATTCAAATCGCATTAGAACTATAGTTATAACTATCGGCTTTTTTATTTATCTCCATAAAACTCCTTTTTTTCGCACTATAGTTGTTCCTTTCGCCGACGTGGCTTCCATCACCACGAAGAACGGGCCTACCGGAGCGGCCAGGCCGTTGTCCTGCCTGCCGTCCCAGAAGATCTGGTGCGACAGCAGGCCGGAAAACTCTCTGAGCTTTTTCCCTGAAAAGCCGTAAATTGCCACCGCAGCCGAATACCCTGCCGGCAAGTCAATGATTATTGAAAGCCGATCATCACGGCCGTCGTTGTTCGGAGTGAAGGGAATTGGCCCGGCGTCAAGGTGCGGCTGCGGGCCCGCGCGCCAGAAAATTGCGCTGTTCGGCTGGCCCGGCGTCGGCGGGGAGGCCAGCGTCCATGACGCGGCATCCATGCCGGAGTTCGAAAGAGAAATCCGTTCAAGCGACTGGCTGCCCCAGCCGGGAAACCACTCGCTGCGCCAGCAGACACGCTCCTTGGGATTTCTTTTGGCGTCCCAGAGGCAGAGCGTATCATTGTAATTGTCAAGCGCATGCCAGTGCGGGGGTGCGGCCGCGTTGTTTTTCGCCGGATACCGCTGATTGAAAAGCGGACGGTCGGCCGAGAGCACGAGAAAATCGCCGGGACGCACGAAAAGATCCCGGGCGGTAATGAGGGCGGTGTCCTCGCTGTTGCCGAAGGCCCAGTTTTTCAGATTGATTGTCATTTGAGAGACATTGACCACCTCGAACCATTCGGGCTCACCGGCATTGGCGCGGGGAAAGAGCTCGTTGATTTTAAGCGGAGAAGCCGGAGTCCAGAGCCGGGACACGTCAAGCGGCCAGACCGTTTCGGCAGTAGTCTCTGTCAGGTGTACAAGATACAGGAGCGAATCGAGCGGAAGCGTGAAAGAAGCCGTGGCTTTATTCCCCTGCAGAGCACAGGTGCCCTGCCCTGCGGTGTTTGTCTTTGCGGTTGATTGCATGATTACCGACCAGCCCACAGGAGCATCGGGCAGCGCTCCTGATTTAAGGCAGGCAAGGGTACAGGCGAAGCTCCGATGAACGGTATCGAGTGCCCCGAACCTCCACTCTGCAAACCAGTTGTTGTTGAGCAGTTCAAAAGAACCCGGAGTCAGCGAGTCTATGCAGATTGCATAACGGATGCTGTCAAAGAGAAATGAGACTGGAACAACCGAGAACCCTTCGGGAACACTGCGCGGTTCGGCTAAAACGACCTTTCCACCGGTTGGTGATGTACCAACAAATGGAGCATCGGCAGCGCACCAGACGATCCGGCTGATGAGCGTTTTATTCCCTTTATAAACCACAATTCCGTCATCACCGGCAAGGCCGTTGCCGAGTTCCGCGTCTCCCACGGTCAGGAGCACGGTACCGGCCCGGATCGGCAGCCGGCTCGACGGCACGCTTGCCACGGCCGCAGGATAGTCGCGGTCAAGAATTACCGCGGTTCCTCCGGGCCGGAGCAGGACGCTTCCGGTAACGCAGTCATCATGTATCTGCAGGGGAGCAGGCCACGGAATGATTGTATCGGCCTCAACACCGTCGGTGAGACAGAGGGAATCGAGGCCCACCGTGTCGCTGCCGAAATTGGTAATCTCCACGAACTCATGGCTTGCTCCTCCGGGCGAAGCGGTCTCGCCGCCGTGGGGGTCTCGCTGGATCTCGGTGATGACGATCTGGGGAAAAACGGAATACGAAAAGCAGAACACAAGCAGCATGATTATGTTTTGCGCAGCGTTTTGTTTTTGTGCATTATGCATAGACGGTTTTTTGCTTTACGGAAAGGGTCAATTATAATTAATGACAAGAAAGAGAGTCTATAGCTTCTCTTCATGAAATTTTTGACGTCCTCAGGCATGGCTATATATTTTTATACTTTAACCCAACGGAGGCGCCCATGTCGCTTGCTGATGTCATCAAGACCGCGCTTGATCAGATGCAGTATATTGCCAAGACCGAGACCGTGATCGGCGAACCGATCAATGTCGGCAATGTCACGCTCATTCCGGTGTCGCGCGTTTCGATCGGTTTTGCGGCCGGCGGCGCCGGCAAGGATGACAAGGCCTCCACCGGCGCAGGCACGGGCGGCGGCATCAGCATCACGCCGGTTGCTTTCATTTCGGTACGGGACGACCGGGTACAGGTCCATCCGGTCACGCCGTTTGATCCCTTCCTGAGTAAAATCATTGCCATGGCCCCGGACGCGGCCAGGAAGATTTCGCAGTTTTTCTCTAAAAAAGACGAATCAGACAAAGAAAAATAAGGATAATGTTCGATAAGAACGGCCCCTTCATTCTCTGGATTTCTCCTTCAGCCAACGGCAGCGGCGACGGCACGTTCGAAAATCCTTTCGGCGCTGTCGAGCGGGCGCTCGCTATGGTCAAGCCCGGCGCCACGATCATGCTCAAAGGCGGCGTATACCGCCGCGATATGACGTTCGATATTTCCGGAACACCGCATCAGCCGATCCGCATTGTGGCGGAGCAGGATGCGGACGTTGAGATCCTGAACGCATGCTGGTTCTTTTATGACGTGAGCGATCTCATCGTCTCCAATCTGACTTTCAGGGATGCGCCGTCCGGCGCCGTTTCCGTGATCGGCGCCTGCAGCCGCAACCGTTTTGATAGTTTGCGGTTCGTTGACTGCGGCGCGCGCGCAAAAGAATCGTGCACGTTCTTTTTCGGCGGATCCGGCGGAAGCTGCAATGTGGTGGAAAACTGCCGGTTTGAGCGCGCCGCGGCAGTCGGGCGCGCCGCAGGACTCATGGTGAGCGAAGGCGACAGCGATGGGGGAGCGCCGCTTACCAACCATGTGTTCCGCAAGAACTGTTTTGTCAATTACGATTACGGCATTCTGGCGGGCACCGGTGACGCGCCTGCCGGGCAATACGGGCATATCATTGAGTATAACACTCTCGAACAGTGCCGCGCCGGAGGTATTCTTGTCAAATGCGGCGATACGCTGGTGCGCGGCAACCGGGTCGAGCGGTGCCCCGACAGCTCGATTTCCATCGGCGCCGGCAAAGGCAGCGTGGTTGAATCAAACCGGATTCTTGACTGTGCACGCGGCATAGCCGTTCGCGGCGACGGCCATTCAATCACCAATAATTGCATCGTGCGGTGCGGCAGCGAAGCGGTCAGGGTGTACGGCGCAGCATTCAACGTTCTTGTCGAGAATAATACCTGCATCGACTGCGGAACGCCTGAAGGGAATGGCGCCGCGGAACGGGTCGCCGGCATTCGCATTGATGAGGGCTCGACGAGCGTTGTCCGGCAAAACCTTTTTTACGGAGAGGGAAAACCGGTCGCGTATGACGGCGCTCCGGCACAGCCTGAAGGAAAAAAAACATTGTTGATTAAGGATAACGTCGCAGCAGGCCGGTGCAAGGCCATGGACGGCGTGGCTGCCGCGGAAGCGGCGTTTAAAAACAGCGACGTCGGCGACTTCACAAACGATTCGGGGTACGGCGCCGGCGGATGGGTGCTCACGCCCGATACCTTTGATCCGCAGGTTGATGAGGCTGATACAAAGTATTGCGAAAGTCAGGGAGCATTCGAAGACCCTGACGATGGCGAACCCGAAACCGCCGAAACCGATGAGACCGCCGAATCGGCGGGTTTTAATTCGTTTATGGGCCGATTTTATTCGAAAGACGTAACGCGTGACAATAGTTGACAACATATTTTTTCCATAACAGCAACAGGAGATTTTATTTATCATGCGCATTTTATCCGGCATCAAGCCTTCGGGTACCATTCACATCGGCAATTACCTGGGCATGATCAGGCCCATGGTAGAATCGCAATCGCGGGGCGAGCTTTTCTGCTTCATCGCCAACCTGCACAGCCTCACGACCCTGTTTGACGGCAAGAAAATGGCGGAATATACCCGCGAAGCCATCCTTGACCTTCTTGCCCTCGGCATTGACCCTGAGCGGTCGGTGTTCTGGGTGCAGTCGGACGTTCCCGAGGTCGCGGAGCTCACCTGGTACCTGAACAACGTCACGGCCGTCGGCCTTCTCGAACGGTGCCACGCCTACAAGGACGCGGTTGCCAGGAACATTCCGGCGACCAACGGTCTCTTTTCATATCCGGTGCTCATGGCCGCCGATATCCTGCTCTATCAGAGCCACCGGGTTCCGGTGGGCAGGGACCAGAAACAGCATGTGGAGGTGGCGCGGGACATTGCCATCAGGTTCAACAACACGTATGGGAAGGTTTTTACCATTCCGGAACCGGAGATCACCGAGGAATTGGCCGTGATCCCCGGCATTGACGGACAGAAAATGTCGAAATCGTACGGCAATACGATCGAGATCTTTGCGCCTGAGAACGTGCTTAAAAAGAAAATAATGAGTATCGTCACTGACCCGACGCCGGTCGAAGCATCCAAGGATCCGGACAAGAGCGTCATCTATGCCCTCTACCAGCTGTTTGCATCGCCAGCGCGGGCAAAGGAGATGGCTGACAGATTCCGCGCCGGCGGGTACGGGTACGGCGATGCGAAAAAAGAGCTTTTCGCCATGCTGTGGGAGTATTTCAGGCCACACCGGGATAAAAGGGAAGCGCTCGTGAAAAATCCGGGCATTGTTGACGAAATAAGAAAAAAAGGCGAGGCCAAGGCGCGCGCCATCGCAATGAAAACCCTTGAGCGGGTGCGGGAGCTTGTCGGGGTGAAGTAAACCTGACCGGCAGACCTTCACCTCATAGTATTTTCTTCCCATGTCTTCCTCAAAAAGCGCATTCATCACCGGCATTACCGGCTTTGTCGGCAGATATCTGGCAGAATACCTGAACACGCAAGGCAATAAAGTTTCCGGCATTGACCGGCGGCCGGCCTGCGATATTCCGAAGGTTTCCTATTTTGAAGGGGATATCCTTGATACCGCGGCCCTGGCGCAGCTGTTTTCCTCGATCAGGCCTGACCGGATATTTCACCTTGCGGGCGTGAGTCTCCCGTCCGACGCAGATACATCTCCGCGGTATGCGCTTGACATCAACATCATGGGGGCGGTATCAGTCCTCGACGCCGCGTTTCAGGCGTGTCCGTCAAGCAGCATCCTTTGTATCGGTTCGTCAAAACAGTACAGCGACACAGCCGGCGCCGATCCCATAACAGAGGAAACGCCCTGCCGGCCCACGAGTTTCTACGGGATCTCGAAATATGCGGCCGAACTGATCGGCATGCAATATACACGGCAGCACGGGATGGATATCCGTTTCACGAGGTCATTCAATCACACCGGCCCCGGACAATCGGAGCGCTTTGTCTGTTCCGACTGGACAAAACAGGCGGCTGAGATCGAGCTCGGAAAAGCGGAAGCGCGGATATGGGTCGGCGACACGAGCCCTGCCATCGATTTCACCGATGTCCGCGATGTGGTCCGCGCGTACGCGCTGATCATGGAGAAGGGAACAAAAGGCGAAGTATACAATGTATGCAGCGGTACAGCGGTTCCGCTGCAGGAGCTGCTTACTTTGATTACTGCAAAATCCGGCAGAAAAATTGTCATTGAACAGGATTCGACCAGATTAAAAATGCATAAAACCGGCAGGAAAACAGTGGGCGACCGGTCGAAACTTACCCGTGCTACCGGCTGGGAGCCCGAAATTCCACTTTCTAAAACACTGGAAGATCTTTACCGTTACTGGCTTTCATCATGCTCACTGCCTGCGGCATAAATAAAACCCATTATTGACCATATTGTATTTTTTATCATACTATTGATGCGATGAGCACGATTTCCTGGTTCAGTTGAAATCAAATAATCGATCAGACAAGGAGCTGCATGATGACACCGCATGTTGACATATGGACAAACATCCCGCACCAGGTCGCGGACATTTCTCTTGCCGAATGGGGCCGCAAAGAGATGGAGATCGCCGAAAAAGAGATGCCGGGCCTCATGGCGATCCGCGAAAAGTACGCTCCCCTTAAGCCGCTCGCCGGCGTGCGTATTTCAGGTTCACTGCATATGACGATACAGACCGCGGTGCTGATCGAAACGCTCCGCCTCCTCGGCGCACAGGTACGGTGGGCTTCGTGCAATATCTTTTCGACCCAGGACCATGCAGCGGCTGCAATCGCAAAGGCTGGCATACCGGTGTTTGCCTGGAAAGCTGAAACGCTTGAGGATTACTGGGCATGCACGTTTCAGGCCCTTATGCACCAGGGTGGCAAAGGCCCCCAGCTTGTCGTTGACGACGGCGGCGACGCCACGCTTCTGATCCACAAAGGGTACCAGCTTGAGAAGGGCGACGGCTGGGTAAAGACGCCCTCGTCAAGCCACGAAGAGCAGGTCATCAAGGAACTGCTCATCAAAGTGCATGAAAAAAAACCCGCGCTCTGGCAGGAGGTGGTGAAGGAGTGGAAGGGCGTTTCCGAAGAGACCACGACCGGCGTGCACCGGCTTTACCAGATGGAAGCCGCCGGGAAGCTTCTGGTGCCGGCCATCAATGTCAACGACTCGGTTACCAAGTCGAAATTCGATAATATTTACGGCTGCCGCCACTCACTGGTCGACAGCATCATGCGCGCCATGGATGTCATGATCGCGGGCAAAATCGCGCTCGTATGCGGCTACGGCGATGTGGGAAAAGGCTCGGCCGAATCGCTGGCCGGCCAGAAGGCGCGGGTGTGGGTCACCGAGATCGACCCGATCTGTGCGCTGCAGGCGTGCATGGCCGGCTACAAGGTGACTACCGTGGAGGATGCGCTGCTTTTTGCGGATATCTATGTGACCACGACGGGCAACTGCGACATCATCACCATTGACCACATGGCGAAAATGAAGGACCAGGCGATTGTCTGCAACATCGGCCACTTCGACAACGAAATCCAGGTCGACAACCTCAACAAATTTCCGGGCATAAAGCGCGTCACCATCAAGCCGCAGGTTGACAAATACATTTTTCCGGACGGCCACGCGATCTACCTCCTGGCCGAAGGCCGTCTCGTGAACCTCGGCTGCGCCACCGGCCACCCGTCGTTCGTGATGTCGAGTTCCTTCACCAACCAGACGCTGGCGCAGATCGACCTGTGGAAAAAGCGCGATTCGTACAAGGTCGGCGTGTACCGGCTGCCGAAGAAGCTCGACGAAGAGGTGGCGCGGCTGCATCTTGACAAGCTGGGTGCGAAGCTCACGAAGCTTTCAAAGCAGCAGGCCGACTATATCGGCGTCCCGGTCGAGGGGCCGTATAAACCGGAACATTACAGATATTAAATATGAGAATTATCGGATTAGGTATTTGCCCTCCTCCCGGCGCAAAGAATAATCCTGCGGTGACCCCGGAGCTGCTCGCAAGCTGCCTTGCGCGCTACTCACGTTCCAATAAAGGCATCGACGCGATCCTCGCCTCCATCGACTGGAACGATCCGGACAAATCGGTGGACAGCATTTTCAGATTCGTCGATTACGGCCACGCCTCGATCGCCGGAATGACCGGCGGCATTGCCATGGTGATCGACGGCTGTTCCATGTTTCTCGCCTACAAGCTCTTTGAACTGTCGCAATACGCCGACGGCCAGGAGTGCAGCACCCGCTACATAAAGCTTGACAAGAGCGGTATCCCTGATCCTGACGAAATCGGCATTCCCGGCGCGCTTTCGGGCGAATGGAAAGAATACCTTTCGCTTGCTTTTGCGCTGTATCAGGAGACGTACGATACGCTTGATACCATGGCGCGGAAAAAACCGGAGGTGGTACGCGTTCCCGAAGGGGCAAATCCCAAAATCGCGGACCGGCTGCGCAAGAACTTCGCGCTCGACCGGGCCCGCTATTTTATCCCGTTCGCGACGAAAACCAACGCGGCGCTTATCATGACCGCGCGCGCCTGGGCCGACACCATAAAACAGCTCCACTCGCTTGGGCTGCCTGAGGCGCGCGCCTGCGCCGCAGGGCTGCGCGCGGAGCTGGCGAAATTCACGCCGCGCCTGACAAAGCACAGCGCTGCGGATGCGGCAAGTGCTGCTCAGACGGAACAGTTTTTCATGCATGCGGTGCAGCGCATCCGCGAGCACGGCGTGCCGGTGCAGCGGCTCGGGGACGTGGTCCACGTTTCAGTGGAAAAAAAATTTCCGCCGTTTTTGCCGCAGTTCCAGCCGGTCGAAGAAGCCTTTAAGGGTAAGGCAAGCCGCTACAGCAGCGCAGGCACCGCAATCCGGCGGATCTTGGTGCGCGCGGCATGGAACAACGTGGGGCTGGCGGAGCTGCGCGACCTCAACCGCCACCGCACCGGCTTCAGGTTCAGCCCGCTTGCACCGGTTGGTTTTTATCTGCCGCCGGACGTCAAGCACGGGAAACTGGCGGAGCTTCTGGCCAGAAAAAAGGCGGTTGTCGAAAAACTGGCGTCGCATGACGGCGGTGAGGCGTTTGTCTACGGGCTGCTTCTGGGTACGCAGGTGGCCTTCGAACACTCCATGCACCTCGACAAATTCATCTACGAAATCGAACTCCGCACCGGACTGGGGGCGCATTTCCGTTACGCCGAGCATCTGTCGGCCGCATGCGCCGAACTGGTAAAAATCATGCCTGAACTTGCGCCGTTCATCAAGGTGGGGACCGCGGAGCCGGAGTGAACATCTTTACGCGAAAATCCCCATGAAACCGGAACTCCTTGCGCCTGCCGGCTCCATCGAAAGCTTTCATGCTGCGATCGAGGCCGGAGCCGATGCGGTGTATCTGGGTTTGGCGGATTTCAACGCACGGCTGCGGGCGAAAAATTTCACTCCTAAAACCCTGTCGTACCTCGTGCCCTATGCGCACCTGCATAACGTTAAGCTCTATGTCACGCTCAATACGCTCATAAAGCAGGCCGAGCTCGAACCCGTCATCCATGCGCTGTATCAGCTCGAACAGATCGGCGTTGATGCCGTGATCGTGACTGATGCGGGCATTATCGACATGGCCCGGAAACACTTTCCACGAATGTGCCTGCATGCCAGCACTCAGATGGCAGTCCACAATTCCGCAGGGGTCAGGGCGGCCCAAAGCCTCGGCCTGCGCCGGGCAATCCTTTCGCGCGAGCTCACCCTTGAGGAGATCCGTTCGATAAAAAAGCAGGCGGCTATCGAACTGGAAGTGTTTGTCCACGGCGCGCTCTGCTACAGCATCTCCGGAATCTGCCTTGCGTCAAGTTTTCTGGGCGGATCGAGCGGCAACCGCGGGCGCTGCACGCAGGTGTGCCGGAGAAAATTCCGTACCGAAACCGGAGCAGGATACTTTTTTTCGCCGAACGACCTCAGTGCAATCGGTTTTCTGCCGCAGGTGATCGAACTCGGGATCGCCGGTTTAAAGATCGAAGGCCGCATGAAGGGGCCGGAATACGTTTACACGGTGGTCAATGCGTATCGTAAAGTAATCGACGGTACGATCTCTGTTGACGAAGCCAGAGAGCTGCTGCAGCATGATCTGGCGCGGGGAAAAACATCGCTGTTTCTCGGAAGCGTGCACCAGTCAGGCATAATCGAAGCCGCAGCCCGGTCCGGCGTCGGCGAATTAATCGGCACGGTGATGGGAACATGCAACGGTCAAATCGTCCTTGAATCAACGCCGCCTCTTTCTGCCGGGGACCGCGTCCGCATTCAACCGGAGAGCGGATTCGAAGGAACGGCCGCCGACATCCGGTCCGTTGTGTATGAAAACGATCGAGCGCGCGTGCGTCTGAAAACGGCGATCGATTGCACTGCCGGTGATACGGTTTTTCTGATCGGCCGTTGCGGGGAAGAGGGGCGTTTCGACCGGAAAAGGGTGAGTGGCGTCGAACCGGTACGTTTCCGTGCTCATTGCCCCTTTGTCAGTAAAATCATGCAAAATATCACCAGTGATTCTATAGAAGGGGGGCATGGCGCATCTTCTCAGAGCAGCCCTAACTCGCCTGCCTGGGGCAGGCTCAGACAGGGCACCCGCTCTTCGAAGACGTCCATACCCCCCTTCTCCGGAACTTCTTCGAACGTATCGTACCGTGACACTCTCTGGATCAAAACCGACACGGTCGAGTGGCTTGACCATGCCGCGAATACCCCTTGTCAACGTTTGATATTCGCCGGGGACCGGCACGAGACGGGAAAACTGCTCAATGACGGGCCGCGGCTTAAAGTCTGGAGATCGCGGTTGCTGATTGCTCTGCCTCCGTTTATTCCCGAGCATGAAATCAGCGGCTGGCGGGCTTTGATCAATCAAGGCAAAAATGCAGGGATAAGCAGGGGAGTATGCTCAAACATCGGCCATGCGGCAATTTTTCCGAATGGTTTTGAACGTATCGCCGATTCTCCGTTCGGCTGCCTCAACCGAGCGTGCCAGCGTGCATTGAAGAATAGGGGATTCAGTGGTTTTATCCATTCATACGAGGATGATTATCTCAACATCAAGGCTTCGACTTACGTCTCAGCATCGGAGAACGGGATCGTCTGTCTCTTTTCGCACGTTCCGCTTTTTATTTCACGGATCCGTCCGGCCGTTCAATTGCAATCAGTCATTTCCGATCCGTATGAAAACGAATTTATTGCTATTGAGGCGGATGGCCTCTTCTACCTGGTATCGAAAAAACCCTTCTGTCTGACGCATCGACGCCGGAAACTTTCGGAAGCAGGCATTCATGACTTCCTGATTGATCTGACCTTCTGCAGGCCTGACCCTGATTTTCTGTCCCGGCTGATCGATTGCTATAAGAACAATACCAGAATGCCGGATACAAGTCTTTTTAACTTCAAGGCGGGATTGAAATAGCGGTTTTAATATCGGCCCGAGAAATTTTTATTAACTTATTGAAAATCAACTGGATGGAATGCTAAAATTAAAAACAGCAATAGAATGGTAACAAATATTTTGATGAGATGGTCTAACTGATGGAAAACAATTTTTCAAAGGAGGCGTGTATGAAGTTGAATGGTCGTGTGGCGGGAGTCGTTATTGTTTCAGTCATTTCCGGAATTGCCGCATTTTTTGCCGGATGCGCGAGGGAGGATATCAGCGACGAATTCGCGCGTATCTCGGCGCAGGAAGTTTCCAACATGGACGCCAATTCAAGCACCATGATAGGCGCTCTCGGGCCGCTTCCGAAAATGGCGGCTGCCGTCGGAGATACGGTTTACTATGACTGGAAGATTTCTCCCTATGCATGGGATGCAGTGAGCAGCAGTTATATCCGCAAGGCAACATTCTCCAATTTGTCGGATGGTTATGAGCGGGAACGTATAGATACCGTGACCTTCTTCGATGTCAGCCTTAACAAACTTCAATATCCTACGTTTGCGACGGTCAAAACCATCCACCATGTCCGTCATGTAAAGCGCGATAAGGGCGGCAACGAATTGGATGTCACCGTGGATATAACTTCCGCCATTAATCTGTCGCCCGATACCACACACGTAAAAAACGGAACCATCACCGGAACCTATGACGGCGAGCAGGCGGTAACCGGTACCATCACGAATGTCACCCGACAGTATACGGGCGGTCATTGGCAGTTCCCCCGGAGCGGGAACATTATGGCTGATTTTCCGCGGCGTTCGTATGAGGTCGAATTCACCGGCAACGGGAATGCGACATTGACGATCACAAATAAATCAACCGACAAGACAAGGGTACTAGCGATCCACGTCGATCAAAAATGATAGCCGGGTAACTGGAAGTTATCGGCCGAAATAAAGAATGGGATTAAAATAAAGGGCGGGGTTCACGAGCGTGAGTCCCGCTCTTAATTTTTAAGCGGTTACCGTTTGTAGACAAATAAAAAGCCCTGCCCGCGGTCGTATTTCTTGATCCCTCTCATCGAAAGGGTGGGTATTCTCTTGAATGGGTCGAAGTCCGTTGACTACCGAAATAGAACGGCATGCTCTTGCCACCCAAAGCCGAATCCCCTGTATGAAAGTGTTAGTCAAGAAATTACAGAACACGCAGGCAGAGCGGATTTCCGCGCCATGCCCTTATTGCTGAAATATACAATACGTGCTGTTTAAATTTCAGAACCTAAAAAATTTTGGAACCGGCTGCCAGCGTTTTCTATTTTCCAAGCATCACCGGACGGCTGCGGGTGTTCGCAAAAGCGGGGTCCGGCAAGCCGGCACAGGATCTGTCCTAACGGTAAATAACAGGAGCTGTCCATGAGCGGATTCATTGTCGAAGGAAAGCGGAGACTTCACGGAAGCATAGCTGTCACCGGCAATAAAAACGAAGCGCTGCCGCTCATCGCCGCATCGCTCCTGTGCCCTGCGCCCGTAACCTTCTCGAATGTCCCCGATATCGGCGACGTACGCACCATGCTTTCCATCGCGAAGCTTCTCGGCGCGCGCGTGGCGGACTTGAGCGGCGGAACGGTGACGATTGATGCTCAAAAGCTTGCGACTCCCGAACTCCCGGTAAAAGAATCGAGCGCAATCCGCGCTTCGATACTTTTCGCCTCAGCGCTTCTCGTACGGAAAGGAAAGGCGGTGATCCGCCAGCCCGGCGGTGATTCCATCGGCCGGAGAAGGCTCGACACCCATTTCGCCGTATTCAGGGAGCTGGGCGCCCGGATCAAAGTCGAGCATACGGTTCTCGCCGATGGCGTGACGCAGGAAACCAGTTACATTCTCAGTGCGCCGAAAAGCGGATTGCAGGGAACGCCCATTTACCTCGACGAAGCGTCGGTGACCGCGACCGAAAACGCGCTGATCGCGGCGGCGGGCGCGCACGGCGTCACGGTCATCGCCAATGCCGCCTCTGAACCGCATGTGCAGGGTTTGTGCCGGTTCCTGGAGAAATGCGGTGTTCGCATCGAAGGCATCGGGTCGAACCTTCTCACCGTGCACGGGACGGAGGCGTTCAAATCGGCGAATCATGAAGTAGGCGGCGATTACATCGAGGCCGGATCTTTTATCGGCCTTGCCGCGGCGACCGGATCTGAACTTACGATACAGGGCGTGGATACGGCGCAGCTCCGCATGATACTTTATCAGTTCGAGCGCATGGGCGTCAGGGTTGAGGCCGATACGGCAAGCGGCACGCTCCTGGTGCGGAAACGGCAGCGGCTCTCGGTCCGCAAGGATCTGGTAAGCTCGATACCCCGTATCGAAGACAGCCCGTGGCCGGGTTTTCCGACCGACCTCATGTCCATTCTGCTCGTGGTCGCCACGCAGTCCGCGGGCACCTGCGTGATCCATGAAAAAATGTTCGAATCCAGACTTTTCTTTGTTGACAAGCTGATCTCCATGGGCGCCTCGATCGTGCTGTGCGATCCGCACCGGGCCGTCATCGCAGGCCCGTCACCGCTCTACGGCGCGACCATAAGCTCGCCCGACATCCGCGCCGGCATGGCGCTCCTTATTGCAGCGCTCGCCGCCGAAGGCAGGAGTGTCATCTATAATATCGAACAGATCGACCGAGGTTACCAGCAGATCGATACACGCCTCTCGCGCCTTGGCGCTCGCATCCAGCGTATTGTTGACAGGAGAAAAAACAACCAGACTTAAGGAACGGATGGAACAGTGTCCAGGAAAATCATAACCGCAGTATGTGGCGCCGCCTTTATACTTTCATCAGCGGCGGGTACCCTGAGTGCGGATACTCTTTCGCAGGGGGGGTGGCCGGGAGCAACAGGGACTGCCGATGCGGAAGTCATACAGAAAGGCGATTCACTGCAGCCGACCAGGGATTCCGCGCCAAAGCCGCTGGCGCAAAAGCCGCGCCGCAATGTGAAAGCTGACATAAAAAGCCGCCGCGACTCAACACTGCGCAACCTTCTGTCGACGCTTGCAAAGGAAGATTCTTTAAATGCACTCCAGCATCGTGAAACAACCGTTTCTGCCCGCGTACCGGCCGGGGAAAGGAGTGCAGCCGGCGGCTTTTGGAACATTATAGTGCAGCTGGCATCTGCTGCGCGGCACCGCGGATGGCTGCTCATTGCGCTGGGATGTGCCGTACTGCTCATTATCCTGTGGATTGCGGTGTCGCGTGTTTCCGGGAAAAAGCTGGAGAAACGCTTCATGACCACGACCCGATTGTCGCTCATGGATGGCGAGGTACGGCGAGCATGTTTACATATCGAAAAACATTACACTGACCCGGCCCTCACACCGGCAGGTGTGTGCACCGCCATAATTACGGGCGAGCCATTCCTGGAAGCGCTTTTCGAACGCGAGCTCGGCATGAGTGTTGCGGCCTATATCGACCAGGTGCGGATTCATCATGTGAAGCAGATCGTACGGGAGAACCCTGCGACAGACGCGTTGACCGCCGCTTCGCAGGCGGGTTTTTCGAGCGAGGAGGTTT